>CAKMZF010000001.1:0-46870 GCA_929200405.1 uncultured Gammaproteobacteria bacterium
AATCTGAGACTCATTTTATGGAGACGATGTTGATGGCAGAGTGATTGGAGAATGACGATATCTATCCGGCTTTAATAACGTGAAGGGTGTTAGGGTAGTGACTCGCTTATCATCAGGAGTTTCTTTATCAAATGAGGCGCCAACTTTTGAGCGTGAGAATTACATCTATGTTGAAATCAGTAGGGAATATAGAGCAATATTTATATGAATCAGACGAATGCAAGTATTTCTTCGGTCACTAGGGTTATTTAATAGATACAAGTGATGCTCCAAGAGAAGCAAACGCAACATACAATGGAAGCAACGTCAGCTATATGATATTTAACTCAGCAACTGGTGGAGCAAATGCACCAACTCTTGTAATTGGAAGCAACACAATAAGTTTTTCTGCTGACTATTGAAAATTGCACAGTAAGTGTCAGCTCAATTGATATTGATCATGGACCCTATACAACCGATGTGGAATTCTCTGTAGCATCTATTTCTGATGCAACTTTCTCAGGAGATGCGAAAATTTTCATTACTAGCCCAATCGCACCGCACGTTAGTGTCAATACATGGATAAACTATGCGCTCCACAAGTCTACGAACTAATCGGCAGTTTGAGGCTGCAGGTCTGTTCAACAGTCAAGGATCTGATTTTTCAATTTTTGGCGCCAATATAGTTAATTGTGACGTCAGTACTTTTTATTTTTTATAAGCGAAGTTGTTTTCAAAATGTAATAATGGACGAGTAGTTTCAGGATTCCCAAACTTTTTAGTTAAGAAGGTAAAGTAGACGCTTTGTGATTAAAAAAAATCATAATACAGAACGTAATGTAAGAGTATTCCCATCGGAGCTGTTGAATGGGAGTTGGTTATTTGGCAGGTTTGAGGGGCATTTTGAAAGAGCCGGAGACCAAATAAGGGTTGTTAGAGGGGTTATTCATTCGTCTCACTTTACCAAACAGCCTCCAATTGCGACTGCAGATGACATTATTCAAAGTACTCTTCCTTTAGCATGGGTTGAATTTGCTGCTGATGCTTCTATGCGAACTAAGGAAAATAAAGTTCAATCGGTTGTTTTGCATGATTTGGTTTTCAGCGAATGCCAATTAGAAGATTTAAAAGTTGTTAGTGGTGTATCTTATGGCCATATTCATGCCGTTGTGTGGGCCAAATGCCAGCCATCTAGTGGTAGTAAGGCAAGTTTTTCGGCAACTGTTGATGAGAAGAATTCTCCAGTAAACTCTAGAGCTGTGGGGAAGTTAAAACAACTACTCTCTAATAAACAAAGTAGTCCATGGTTGTTGTTACCTTTACTTTTATTTCTGTTGTTAGCTAATTTGTTTAGCTCTGATAGTGCTCTTAACTTTAACCCAAAAGACGATTTGCGCCGAGTCTTTTCGCCTTTGCTACCAGTCAATGATGGATTGGTTCAGAGTAAAGAAAATGATAAATCAAATAGCGATATAAGCATTGATGAGAATAAAAATAGCCTAGCAAATTTGGCAGATATTCCTGTGAATGGTTGGCTGCTAAGTTGTGATCAGAGTTTAAAGCTAAAATCTGAAGTCTTGTTTGAGTTTGGTCGAGCGAATTTACTGCCTGAAGCATCTGAGACATTAAAGAGTACAGGGTCAGTCTTTGAAAAAATAAGGTTAGATGGCACAATCGTCAAAATTACTGGTCATACCGATTCTTATGGGGAGCAAGATTACAATTTGAAGCTCAGTTGGCGGCGAGCAGAAGCAATTGCAGATTGGTATATTCAACAAGGTCTGATGACCAAAAGTCAGGTGCTAATTCAAGGCAAAGGCGAGTTCGAGTTGATCATCAATGGTTCAAAATCTAAAGATGAGCAGTCTGAAAACAGACGAGTGGAAATATCACTGGTTTGCGACCGAAACAAACCTATTACTGTGACGGAACGTCCTATTGCTTATTTTGCATTATTAGAGGAGATAAGGCGTCAATACGATATTGTGTTCTTGTCAGAAATTACTCCAACGCAAGATCCTGAGTTAGTGAGCGATCTTGACTCTAAACTAATGTTGTTAAGCCCGTTTAAGGGCATTGTGTTGGAAGAGGCTTTAGTAGAGCCGGAAATATTTTTCAATTCCTGCGGTAGGCCATTATTGTTGAGCTCAGATCTGCTGTTTGATTATAGTCGTGCAGGTTTGAAGGTTAGCGCATTGAAAGAGCTAAACCTTA
This sequence comes from uncultured Gammaproteobacteria bacterium, assembly GCA_929200405.1. Lineage (GTDB taxonomy): Bacteria > Pseudomonadota > Gammaproteobacteria > Cardiobacteriales > CAKMZF01 > CAKMZF01. Next base: position 2,194 of record CAKMZF010000001.1, read on the forward strand.
TCGCACAATTACTCAAAGAATCTACTGACTCTAGCTTACGATTAAAAATAATTGGTCATACGGACTCGCATGGTAATGATCAATTTAATTTGCGACTGAGTTATAGACGGGCGAACCGAGTCGCTAGATGGTTAGTAGAAAATGATTTGATCAAGAAAGATCATCTGGTTATTGAAGGCAGAGGAGAAAAGGATTTGATGGCGCCTGCCACTGGCTCTATTGAGGAGCAGAATATTAATCGAAGGGTAGAGATTACGGTGATATGTTCTTCTAAAAAGTTAGAGCTAAAAAGGATGAAAAATGCATCGACAGAAACTGAATAAGATTAGGCAGACGTTCTTACCTGGCTTAAACGTGCATCAAATCACCTCTACAAAGCAGCGCTTTAATGGTGGGTATTTGGTGTTGGTACATTGTTATTTGACTGGTCTGGGTTATATAAAACTGCAAGATGTTAGACGTTTTATCATTGGCACAAAGCAGGTCTCGTTATTGGTGAAAGATCAGCAGTCGGAATTACACGTTTATTCATTGACCGGTAAAGAAATATATTCGATTGGGAAAATAGGCGATAGTTTTATTGACAGTTTACATGAGGTATCTACTCCTCAAATGAAATTGTCAGTTGATATTATAGAGGTTGTAATACCAAAAATTAGCGTAGGGCATCTAAGTCAGTTTTCCGGTGAAAAGTTGGTGGTGCCGAATTTTTGTCGTTTTAATATCCAGACTAAGTTAAGCCAAGCAAAGCCTAAGCTTATTCGAATAAACCCCATTGAATTTAAAATTTAAGAGATGAGAAGTAAGTGAGTGTGGAGAAAAATATGCCGAATACACAAAATGAAGTGAAAACACAAAAGAGTAAACATGATGCCGGTGATAATTATGACTATGGCTCCCTAAAAGACGTTTCCTGGTTTAGCCGGTTATTATGGTTTTCTGCTGGTGCAGATGCACAGTTACTGATGCGATGCCCTATGTCCGATAGAGTCAAATATCAAGGTCTAGGTGGCGTGGTTTTATCGGTTGGCATGCTAGCTTTTTTCTCTGGCTCATATGCGTTTTATGCTGTATTTTCACCCAAGGATGCTACGGTTTTGGGCGATTCATCTACTGATATATCAACAGTCGTACTATCGATTATATTCGGTATATTCTGGGCGATGATTATCTATAATCTAGACCGTTTTATTGTCTCTAGTACTGGTAAAGGTGATGGCACTGATCGTATAACCCTTACTGAATTTTTAAATGCTTTGCCGCGATTGCTTATGGCTCTGATTATTGGCCTCTGCTTAAGTAAGCCGTTAGAGATTAAGATTTTAGAATCAGAAATTAAAGCACAATTAGAACTAGAGCAGAATACTTATCTGCAAGAGCTAAATGAGCAAAGTGAGCAACTGGTTACATCGCAACGCGCTCAGTTAAGAGAGAAGATGGATGAGCTGCAAAGCAGGATTGATGAAAGTGACAAGTTACTGGAAGATCGCCGTTTAGAAATCAACCAACAGCGAAAAAATTTAGAGCTAGAAGCCGAGGGTAAAATAGGCTCTGGTTTTGCTGGTAGAGGCCCAGCTTGGCAAGATAAAAAAGATAACCTAGATAGAATGCAGAGTGAGCTAGACCGAGACAGGTCTGCTATCCAGAAAACTAATCAATTAGTAATGGATGAGTTTAACGAGACCAAGCAGCAATTATCTGAACTAGATCAAAAATTGTTAAACAAACAAGAGTCGAATAAACAATCCGCTAGGCACTTAGATGGCTTACTTAAAAGAATTCAAATTTCACATGAGATTGGTGGCTGGGTACCTTACGCCATCATGCTTTTGTTGCTGTGTATTGAGGCGGGCCCTATCTTCTTTAAGCTCATGCTGACTAAAGGCGCATATGACTATTTAGAAGAGAATCAGAAAAAGCTAGCTTGTGCTTCTATGGGTATAGAACCCAATGCGCATATTGTCTCAGATGACAAGGGTAATCCTTCTTTTGTCGACGAATATCACTCAGTAAAACATGCCCTATATGAGACAAAACTCAAGGTAGAAACCGAGCAAATGCTGGCAAATCAAGTTCATAATTCGTATCGGCAAAAGGTAAGCGAAGATATCAGTGCTAACCCAGAAAAATATATAGAGTCATAGCGTGTATAGCTGAGGAGAGCTTGAGATATAGAGCTGCTTGTAATGAAGAAAAATGACAAGTCGAACAAGAGACAGAGTGATCAGTTGGATTTTTATGACTACTTAGTTCTCTGCTCCGGCTTTGATCGGAAGATTATCGCTCAGTTGCCGGAAAAGGGACAGAGAAGAATTAAGTATATAGTAGTGGCGACAATGCTCTCTGCTATTTATGGGGGGAGCTCTATTGTCTATGGTGCAGTTATTATCAAAGCGCCGATCTATGTTTGTTTTCTTTTGCTAATTCCCTGTTGTCTGTTTTGTTTAAATATCTTCCGGATGTTGAATGCGGGTAGTGGCTTCCATATGGGCCTAGATGGTGACTTACTGCAAACATGGAAGCCCTCTCTATCCTCACAAATCTTTCTTTATATTCTAGGGTTGTTACTAACCGTCCCTGGGTCAATCTTTATCTTCTCAATTGTTCATTTAGATATCGGACTAGGCTTAATAGAGCAAATGCAAGAGATGTGGCAGCACAAAATACAAGCGGTTGCAGTCACTCTGTTTAGCACATCGTTATTTTGTGCTTTTTCTTGGCTCAGAGCCTTCTTTATTTGGGAGATGAGAGACTATGAGTTGCTTCGTTGGTTTGAGGCTCGTGATCTAGTGGGAGCAGCATCGGATCAGTCGAAAAAGTATTTAGCCGAATCGATAAAGCAATTTGGTCAATCTAAACCACAAGCAAAACGTCATTATCTCGATGAACCCTATAATTATCGTTTGATGCTTTTTGGACATGAGGCAGGCAAAGTTGAAAAGAGCGAATTTGTTAGCATAGAGTCGGTTAAAGAAGAGTCAGTAAAAGAGGCGATATTTATTGAAACGACCGAACATTATTATCGTAATTTTTTCAAGGCTCCAAGCAGTAACGAAGTGACGGACCTGCAAGTAGAAACGCTATTTGATCGAACTGTTGAAGCATTTTTGTTAGACCCAGCATTTACTCACAATGTAAAAAGCGTGGCTGGATATATAGGTCTGCAACAGCAGTCAATTGAGAAAAAGCTTTTTTATTCCGATTGCAGTGTAATTGTAAAAGACCTCTTTAAATTTGACCTAGAGAACAGGTCAATATTTCAAAGTGTGACTTTATTGGGAAAAAACCAACGCCCAGATAAAGTTCCAATTCAAATTTCTGCCAGAAAATTTACTTTACACACACCTGAATTATTGAGTTGCTATAACTGTGATCAATCTCTTTCGATAATCAACTCAAGTGTAGGAGAAGTTGGCTTTTGCGCGAGTTGTCATGGATATCTATTCTCAGAAACTAGCCTTCAAGCGCTCTATGGTCAGCGTATATTGAAAAAGAATTGGCAAGATAAGCAATTCACGTTTTACAAAGGTTATATTGAGCAACACTGTTTCAACGATTGCAAGTCACCGATGAATCAATATCAACTGAATTCATCGAATCCGAACTTTACCCCGAGCCGAAATAATATCTCTATTTTGCGCTGTCCTCAATGTTCGCTGTACTGGTTTGATGAAGGCCAGATTAAAGGGCTACTTGAGCTAACGCAGTATGAAAATTTGGCCCAACAAGAGGCCAATCAAAACGCCGGAGGCACAACCACTTATATTGCTCAATTGCTGACAGGTTTGCCTTTTAAGGTATACAATCCAGTAAAAAAAATTCCAACGGTATTGGTTAGTTTACTCCTCGTTATGGGCGTTATTTTCTTGCTACAACAAAGTGTAGATAAAGGGGTAAGTTTTGTTTTTCTACTATACCCAGACCAAGTTCTCTATAAACCGTGGGCATTAATAAGCAGTGCATTTATGCATGCCAATCTTTTTCACCTAGCCGGTAATGGCATTATGTTATGGCTATTTGGTGACAATATAGAAGATAAATATGGTTGGAAAACATTTCTACTGATCTTCTTGCTTTCTGCCATTGTTGGAAACCTTGTTCATGTCGCTGCAAATTTTGGCTCTAGTATAGGCTGCTTAGGCGCTTCTGGAGGTGTGTATGGAATTATGGCGGCCTACCTTGTATTTTTCAAATCCAGCAAAGTTTGGTGGGTGGTATTATTTGTTAGAGTCAAAGTTAGCCTTGTCTTGTTTTTACTATTTAGGATAGGAGTGGATATTTATGGACTACTATTTAGTATCGAGAATATTGCATGGTTTGCCCACATTGGAGGTTTTTTGACAGGGTTATGCATTGGTTATTTAGTTAAAAATCAGACTCTAAAAAATTGGCAAACTCTGGCAAGAATCGCAAAAACTAAAAAGATTATATCGAAATAAAAAGTTGAGATTGTCACTTGAAAGTTTAGTGATATATCTATCTTTTTTATTGCCTACTGTTATGACATAAGTCGAGATTTGACAGTGTAGACCTTAATTGGATTTGCTGGTAATTACACTACCTAACCTGCACTAGTGTTATTTGATTTGCTTGCGGTGGTGTCTCCATGTTGCACTTCGGGCAATACACCGTCTGGCTTATAGCGCAGTACCAGTTGTAAGATAAATCCTATTAGGAAGATGCGTAGATATTTTGCTTTGATCGCCATTTCTTCGGGGAGTGTATCAGTAACGAACTCCGACATTGACCAGATAACCCAAACGATAAGTGTGCCAATAATAGCGCCTCTGTTATTGCCAGATCCGCCTAATATTAACATGATCCAAATTAAGAAAGTGGCGACCATAGGGTCGATGGCTTCGGGAAATATTGAACGATTAAAGTGGGCATAGAGTGCGCCAGAGAGGCCCATTAACGCAGCGCCAAATAAGAATGCTTGCTGTCTACGAGCTTCGATATCTTTTCCCATTGCTCTGGCGGCAAGTTCGTTGTCGCGAATTGCGCGCATCATTCTGCCCCAAGGAGATTGTTGTTGCCGCTCAACGAGTAGGTAAACGCAGAGCAAAATGCCTGCGACTATTGCAAGAAAGGCTAGTTGTGATTCGGTATAGGCTAAATCTCCAAAAGGTCTGGGAATATTAGTGATTCCGTAGGAGCCGTTGGTTAACCATTGTTCTGATTTAATGACTAGTCGCATGATCTCAGCAATGCCAATGGTAGCGATAGCTAGGTAGTCTGAGCGGAAGCGTAAACAGATTTTGCCAATAGGCCAGGCTATCACTACTGCCATGAGCATGGCGCACAGAAGTCCAATTGGAACAGGTAGGTCGAAGCCACCGATATAGTTATCACTATGTGGAGAGGTGAGTATCGCAGTGGTGTAGGCACCAATGGCAAAAAAACCTGCGATACCTGCGTTAAATAAACCTGCTACGCCCCATTGGATATTCAAACCGATGGTGAGCAAAGCGTATATGCTGATAAAAATCAGCATATAACTGCCATAGTTGAGCATGCCAAATAAATCCATGATGTTCTCCTATGGGGTTAAAGGACTTTGCCGCGCAAAATGCCAGTGGGGCGCAGTAATAATATGAGTAATAAAATCACAAAAGCCATTGCTGATTTGTATTCTGAGGGAATAATCATGACCGAAAGCTCTTCTGCAATACCAACGATTAGACCACCTAAAACAGCACCATCGATGCGGCCAACGCCGCCGAGTATGGCGGCAGCAAACATTGGCAATAGCATATGCCAACCCATCATTGATTTGACTTCGGTATTTAGCCCTAATAGCACGCCAGCTGCTGCACAGAGCATGCCGACAATCGCCCATGTCAGCATAGTGACTTGGCGGTTGTTTACACCGCAAAGTTTGGCAAGGTCTGGGTTGTCTGACATGGCTCTCATGGCTTTGCCCCATTTGCTTTTGGCGAGAAAGAGTTGTAGGGCTATCATTAAGCTAATCATAGTCAGTACGGTGAAAATCTCGCGATCTTTCAAGCGGAGCCCCCAGTAGTTAGTAGGCCTGACAATGCCTTGTGTATAGCTCTCGGTATCTACTCCCCAAATTACTTGAACGATTGAGCGTACCATCAAGGCAATGCCAAGTGAGGACATAACGGTGACAATTTTAGGGCGCTGTAAAAAGGCCTCATAAAAGAATCGGTCAATCAATATACAGACCAGTGCTGAGATTAGCATAGCTGGCACCAAAGCTACCCAGGGATTTACACCCAATGTGGAGACTATTGCTAAGGCAATAAAGGCGCCTAAGGTGGCGATATCGCCGTGGGCAAAATGGGCAAATCGAAGTATGCCAAAAACTAAGGTAATGCCAACCGCGCCTAGCGCATAAATAGAGCCGAGTACAACGCCGGGGATTAGATAGAAGTTGATAAAGTCCATCGATTTAACCTCCCAAAAACATTTGTGCAACTTCTCTGTCTGCCAACAGGTCTTTCCCTGTGCCTTGGCGGCGATTTTTACCACTAGCTAAGACATAACCTTTATCTGCAAAAGCCAATGCTTGTTTGGCATGTTGCTCCACTAACAATATGGCCACTCCGCTATCTCGAACATCTCTGGTGATGGTGAATATCTGCTCCATATATTTTGGGGATAGCCCTGCTGTGGGTTCATCTAGCAACAGTAATTTGGGTTCAAGCATCAATGCTCGACCCATGGCAACCATTTGTCGTTGACCGCCAGAGAGATTGCCTGCTGCTACTTTGGCCTTGGTTTTCAGGTCTGGGAATAGCGTAAATATTTTCTCAATGCTATCATCAAAATTATCTTGGCGAATAAAAGCTCCCATCTCTAGGTTTTCCAGTACGGTCATATCGCGAAATATATTATCTACCTGTGGAACATAGCAAATGCCACGTTTGACGATTTTATCTGGTGACCAATTGGTGATCTCTTCGCCATCAAAGTTGACACTGCCGTTTCTAATTTGCAGTAGTCCAAAAATCGCTTTCATTGCGGTGGATTTTCCTGCGCCATTTGGGCCAACAATCACAGCGATTTCATCTTGCCCAACGTTCATATCAATGCCGTGGAGAATGTCTACTGGACCGTAGCCACCGCTGATAGACTTCATTTCTAATAAACTCATGCTATCTCTCCTACCGCAGAAGTATTGCTCTCGGGCGTGGCTTCTCCTAAATAGGCTTCTAGTACGCGAGGGTCTGACTTTACGGTTTGAAAGTCGCCTTGGATCACTACTTTACCTTCGGCCATGCAGACGACGTGATTACAGAGTTTTTCGATCATTTCCATGTCGTGTTCAATCAGTAAAAAAGTATAGCCGCGCTCTTGATTGAGAATTTGAATTTTTTGCTCGAGTTTACGCAGTAGAGTACGATTGACGCCTGCTGCTGGCTCGTCTAGTAAAACCAACTTGGCATCGGTCATCATAGTTCTACCCAGCTCTAATAGTTTTTTTTGACCGCCTGAAAGATTACTGGCTCTGACGTCCTTAACATGGATTAATTCCAAGAACTCTAGGGTTTCTAATGCTTGCTTTTGCACCTGCTGTTCTTCGGATTTTATAGTTCTCCAATTAAACCAGTTATGCCAGAGACTCTCGCCTTTTTGCGTCGGTGGAACCATCATCAGGTTTTCCAAGGTTGTTAAACCACTAAACTCATGAGGGATTTGAAAAGTTCTAACCAAGCCTTCGTGAAACAAGCTATCAGCGGTAAGTGGGGTGACATCTTTTTCGCAAAAGGCAATGCGACCATGAGTAGGCTGTAAAGCTCCTGCGGCAAGATTAAATAAGGTGGTTTTTCCTGCGCCATTAGGACCGATAAGCCCGGTTATGCTGTCTTTTGCAACAGAAAAAGTACAACCATCTACGGCTTTGAAGTCACCAAAATGGATAGAGAGATTATTAAAACTCAGCATTTTTCACCATCGGTGAGTTAGAGGGCATAGTTCTATAGCATAGGGTGGAGAGATTTCGCATATAGTTAGGTTTTTTATTTTTAGGGGTATTGTACCTGTAAAAGTGTTATATCGTCTTCTTAAGGTGTTGCTGGAAATAACATCGTTACTTTCTGCAACTCTGCGACGGTTCTGCGCGCTAGGCTGGTTATGGTAAGTGTCGTAGTGGGAAAACTGCAGAATAAAATGTAATTGTGATTGAGAATAAAAGTTGACTAAGGTATGCTTTGCATCCTTCCAAAACCACCCGTAGCTCAGCTGGATAGAGCGTTGCCCTCCGGAGGCAAAGGTCAGGGGTTCGAATCCCTTCGGGTGGGCCAGTTCTACAATATCATTCTCTGCTAAAGCACTCTCTTGCACACTGTGCTATTGAGTCTCTATAGTCTTCGTTAGGTAGCGAAAAGAGTGTAAAGAGAGAAGCATATGTTCTCTCTACACTATGTTTATGACTTATCTATAATTTCTATACTCCGATGACAAGCAGATTACATGCTCTGCTTTAGTATTTATACTCAATCTGCAAGCCACCGCCAATGGTTGAATCATCACTGCGCAAATCTGTGGTGATAAAACCGCCGATAGTGGTGTTGTTCTTGGCATAACTCAATCCAGCTGAGAGTACAATGCTGTCATCTTTGTTAGAGTTAGGGGTTACTGTGAAGCCGCCAACACCATTGCTTGGGGTGATTCTCAAACTGCCGTTATCAGCTATAAGATCTCTTTCGTACTTAGCTTCGCCCCAAAGGTTCACACCGTGACCTTTGATTTCGGTGTCAATGGATGAGCGAACACCAATAGCAGCTTGTGCAGAAGTATGTTCAATATCTCCATAGCTAACTCCAGTATAATCAGTGCCAGACTCTGCGTATCCATCCACAGTGGTCTTGTGGTAATCAACCTGTGCGAAAGGCGTTATTTCCCAGTTGGAGCTATTCTTAACGTTAGTCCCTACCTCGATAGTAACTCCTAAGTCTTTGCCTTTGGTGTTACCTTTATTTGACTTAACTGCCGATAAAATTTCAACCTTTCTTTCAACTGAGTCATAATCTTGGAAGTTAGCACTAGCTATACCACTAATATAAACTTTGCCAACATTGGTTTTTGCAAATACATTCAGTGAGAGGTTATTGCCTTCGAAGCTTGTACCAGTGCGACCTGCTGTTGAGACGTCAACGCTGTTATAACCTAGTGCTGCACCAGCTTCTAGTTTGTCAGAGAAAACTTTTACGGCACCAATCGTAGCACCGAGTATTTTCTGATTAGAAGTTTCACTTTGCTCATAGCGCAAGTCTGAGATTATTGCATCGCTGCGATTACCTTTGTGATGACGCTCTCTAAGTTCTTGGGTAATAACATCCGCTTGCATGCGCGCAGGTGTCGCGGCAAATTCGGCAACTTGAGTCGCTGAATCGCTAGCTTCTATGGTGCTTTGGATGAGCTGTGCCGCTGCGGTGGAGCCTGCAATGGTGGGATGGATGCCATCATTGAATAAAAGTGAAAACGGGCTAGGGGTGCCAGTAGTGGTGTTGAAACCTCGATCAGCGTCTTCAACACAATAGATCTGAGGTAGATCTTGAGCGTTATAGCATGCCGCTGACTGATCAATATTTGCCAAACCAAATTCAGTTGGATTGGCAACCATATCAGCAAAAAAAGAATTGAAATCGGGCATAATCACATTGCCGCCGATAGCATTTAATTTCTCTGCCAGCGAGGCATTGTAAGCATTAGTAGCATTGGTTCTTGCGGCGATAAAATCAGCAGCACTGCCACCTGCCGCTTGTACTATTCCTGCTTGCAAAGAGGTTTCAGGAATATCTCCAATATCGGGCAGGTTGGGTACAATTACCAGTCCTGCACCCGCATCTGTCATTGCTGCGGCTCCTCGTGAAGTGAAGTCAGCAGCAGTGATCATATTTGTATTTATTGTATCAGTATCCATGATAGTGAATCCCGTTGGAACTGGAGCTGTGGGGTCAGTTCTATCGAAATCAACGATTGCTGAAGCTCGGATATCATTGCCACCCGAGCTAATTACAACAATAGCATTGGTCGCTTGGGAAGCATTGTCTCCCGCTAAGAAACCATCATTAACAACTGCGGGTACTGTAGTATCTGCGTTTAAAGCAACTGGAGGGGTTACTGCACCACCTGGAGCAACAATAGAGTTATAAACATTCTCAGCTAGGTAACCTCCAACGGCATAGTTGTATCCAGATGTTGGTCCAGGAATGGCACCAAAAGTGGCTGGCTGAGAGGGGCCTAAATTACTAAAACCTAAATTGGTTCCCAAAATTGTTGGGTAAGGATTCATATAATAACCATCGGAGCTACGATTGGTAAATCTTAGACGAGAATCAGTTGGTACGCCCTCTATCCCGAGTAATGCGCCGGGGTCTATAAACTGCCCACCGTCTGCCAAGCTATCGCCAAATATGATCATATTGCTATAAGCTTGTGCTGAACTATGAGTGGCGGCTGTGCCGGCCAGTAGCGCACCTATGCTTAGAGTGAGTATTTTTTTCGTGAACACTTTCATTGATTCTCCTGAGTATTGAACTAGCTGGGGCTTAAATAAATATTATTAATTGCTCCAGATGTTTTTTTGTCGCGAGCTTATAGCTTATCTTAAACTTGCAGACAGAATACTATGATATAAAAGATTAGTGATTCATGTCAAATTTATCTTAGCACTGTCTAGTTGTGAGATTTTTGTAGTAATCTTATATAGGTTGCTGTGCAACTGTGGTTTATTTTTTAGAGGTATTAAGAAGTAAACTTTCGTTAAATCTGTGGTATTTTATATTCATGGAAAAAAAGAAAAAAAATCCAGTAACCTCTATACAAGTGGCGAAATTGGCAAATGTTTCCCAATCTGCGGTTAGTCGAACTTTTACAGCAGGGGCAAGCGTTGCTCCTGCGACAAAAGCACGAGTATTGGCAGCTGCCAAGGCGTTGGGTTATCGACCAAATGTGATCGCAAGGTCATTAATTAGTGGTCAATCGAAAACCGTGGGGTTGGTCGTGGCATATCTTGAGAATCATTTTTATCCCCTGATGATTCAGCAGCTATCTCATGCCTTGCAGGCGGATGGCTATCATGTGCTGTTGTTTATGGCAGAGTCTGGTCAACAAGATGCTGTTATTGAACAAATACTGCAATATCAGATAGATGGTGTGGTATTGGCTTCGGTTACACTGTCTTCGCACATCGCTGAGGAGTGTGCCAACATCGGGGTGCCGGTAGTGCTATTTAATCGATATGTCCCTGATGAGGTACAAGCCAGCACAGTAACTTCGAATAACGAAGCTGGCGGCAGGTTAGTGGCACAAAGGTTAGTTCAAGCAGGGCATAAGCGCATCAGCTTTGTGGCGGGCAATGTGAACTCGTCGACCAATCAGGATAGAGAGCGGGGGTTTATCGCCAGTTTGAATGCAGAAGGTATCGAGCTTTGGTCTACAGCCATTGGTAAATATCGTTTCTTGGCTGCTGCCGAAGCTACTCGCGAGATTTTGGCTAAAAAACCGTACCCCGATGCAATCTTTGTAGCCAATGATCACATGGCATTTGCGGTGATGGATGTTATTCGCGATGAGTATAAGCTGCGCATCCCCGAGGATATTGCAGTAGTTGGCTTTGACAATGTGCCGGAGTCTAATTGGGGAGCTTATAGTTTGACAACGGTTGAGCAGCCACTAACGGAAATGGTTGCAGCAACTGCCGAGATATTACTACAACAAATGAAAGATAAAAAAGTTACGCCGACCCATAAAGTATTCGATACTCAGCTGATTGTGCGTAAATCCGCAGAAATTTAGAGACAGTAATTTATGTGGTTTAATGCCGATCTAAGTGATAAAAACGTTTGGCATTTTCTGCGAACAGCAAGGTAATTTGATCGTCATTCAGACCGCTTGTTTTGGCACATTGCAATAGTTCGTCGACGACCTCATCATAGCTTTTCATTAGCTTATCAACTGGATAATTACTGCCAAACATCATTCTCTCTACGCCAAATTGTGCTAATAAAGTATCAAATAGCGTTTGAATGCTATTGGCTGACCAGTTCGTATCAAACATGCCAAATCCTGAGAGTTTGACGTGGCAGTTTGGTAAAGCAGCGAGGTGTTGCATAGCTGTTGTCCAGCCTTGTAATCCCTGCTCAGTTTGGTCATAAGGGCTGCCAGCATGGTCTATAGCGATTGGCACGGTGGGATACTGTGCCAGAAAGTTAGCAGCTGACTGCATTTGCTCAGGGTATAGCTGTAAATCAAAACTCAGTCGATGTTTGGCTAATAAAGTAAAGTTCTCGCGCCATTGCGGATTTTCTAGGTATTTTTCTTTGGTAAAACTGATGCTAGGGTTATCGCTGAGTTTGCTGAGGATTTGACGGACACCTCTGAAGTTTGGCAATGCAAGGTAGCGATGTAGCGTTTTCTCAACTATGGTAGTGTTGGCACTAAGGTCTAAAAAACCGATATGTACTAGTGGCAATTGATTAGCTAGGGAGTGTTCCTCAAGCCAGAGAGATTCGATGACAGGGTCTGCAATAGCGCCGTCAGCTTGCACATGAATAGAGCCAATGATCTGATGGTGCTGAGACTCGTCCTGAAACTCAGGCGCCAAATAATCTCGTTGTATTGCAGTGGGGTCTCCAAATGGTTTGATCGCACCAATATTTTTTAACCAGACATATTCTATGCCAAGAGAATCAGAATCAGGACACCAGAGATGGTGATGAGCATCAATAATTTCCATAATATTTTTACTCTCCATATCCCTCTGGTAAGTTCAGCGCAGGCTGACCACGCAGATGTTTGAGTCTGGCAAATACATCAAAACCCATTTGTTTTAACATGTGAATAATATCAATTGGCACCCAGTTTTCGGCGATTCTTCCATCTACGAGATGGTAAAAGTCCATTACGCGCATTTGTATAACTTTGCCAGTCGCTGGCATGCCAAGCCATTCGCCTAGATGTGTGCCTGTCACAGAGGGCCAGCCCCCTGTGACAACGTAATCACCGTCACCAATTCTGACATAGTGGCCGCTGCCTTGACGATCAGGAAAGCCTACTAAGAAGGGGATTTGATGGTGGGCACGAAATCCGGACATGCTGCGTGTGGTACCAATTCCTGCCGGACCATACCAAAGGAAATTGTCTGTCCAATATTGTTGGTGTTGCATGCTATTTAAATCTTTGCCATCGAAGCTGAGAAGGGCATTGTGCATGGCAATCACGGTATTAAATGCGCTATCGCCTTGTGCTGGTTCACTGCTGTTGAGTCTAACGCCATCATGAGTAGCAGGGTGCTGCCACATGCCTTCGGCACCTAGAGAGGGCATTAATGGCCAGACGTTGGCTTGTCGCATTAAATCTAGTAGATCAAAAAGCACATATGAGTGTGCGATTTTGCCATCCACTATTGAATGTACTTCACAACTACGCAAGGTGACTACGCCTTTTGTTGCTGGAATGCCACAGAGATCTTGCTGAAAAGTGCCTTGGTAACAGCCCATACTGGCAACTAAGATTCTACCAGTTAATGCTTCTGATACGCGGTTATCGGCTTTGCTTTCGCCTACGACAAATATGCTATCTCGGCGCTCCATATCGGGTAGGGCTGTTCTGAGTTGCTGCCAGATTGCAGAAATGTCAGTATGGCCTTGCACTTCATTAAAAGGGTGGCAGCCCCACCATTGAGCATCGCTATGGTAGCAGTTACTGACGTCGCCATCTTTGCTAAGCTGGTGTAGTTGTTGGTAAGTTTGTTGCTTTATTTGAGTGAAATCAGTCACGATATTGAGTGCTCCATAGCTCTGGGGTTACTAAAAATCCCGCTTTTTTGATGCGCGGCATTCTATCTCAAAAAATTTTGAGAAACAGTTTGCATTCGTATGCAAACGATGGCAAGATATTTCTACTCGTTTTTTAATTGCAATATTATAAAGATTGATTTACGAAAGATATCTTTTATAAATATTCATAAACACTAAAAATAAGCGTGGACTTTTTATAAGGTAGATTTTAGAGGCTATTTGGCGCTAATCATCTGAATAGCCTTATCATTGAATTGCAAAGAGTTACGTAATGAAAAGCAGGAATTGGGAGTAGTATGGCTGAGATCAATCTAAAAGGTATCTGTAAACGCTGGGGAAGTTTTGTCGGCGTACATGACTTTAATCTCAAGATTGCTGATCGAGAATTTTTGGTATTGCTTGGACCGTCTGGCTGTGGCAAAACCACCACAATGCGCATGATTGCTGGCCTTGAAGATATAACCGAGGGTGAGATAACGATTGACGGTAAAGTTGTGAATAACTTAGAGCCTAAAGATCGCGATATAGCTATGGTGTTTCAGTCCTATGGTTTATATCCGAATATGAATGTTTATGAAAATATTCGGTTTCCGCTCAAAGTTCGCAAAATAGACCCTGCTACCCATGATGAGAAAGTAATGAAAGCTGCGGAGCGCTCTGAGCTTGTTGACTTCTTACACCGCAAACCAGCTGAGTTATCCGGTGGACAGCGCCAAAGAGTGGCACTTGCCAGAGCGATTGTTCGCGAGCCGAGTGTGTTTTTGATGGATGAGCCGCTATCTAACCTGGATGCTAAGTTAAGGGTCTCCACTCGTGCACAGATTAAGAATCTTCAGCATGAGCTAAAAGTAACCACTATTTACGTCACCCATGATCAAATTGAGGCCATGACTTTGGCAGATCGTGTTGTGGTGATGAAAAAAGGTTTAATACAACAGGTTGGTGTGCCAACAGAAATATATGACAAACCTGCCAATGCGTTTGTGGCAAGTTTTATCGGTTCTCCGGCTATGAATTTGTTGGAGGGGGAAATATCTGATGGCACTTTTACTGGCAAGAATGTATCGGTGTCGGGTTTCCCCAAAACGCTTAGCGGCAAAATTACTTTAGGTTTCCGTGCTGAGGATGCCACAATTAATGCAACGGAGTCTGCGGAAGTGAATTCAGCTGTGTATAGTTTTGAGCTACTGGGGGATGCTACCATGGTAAATGTAAAAGCAGGTGGCGCGTTAATTTCAGTAAAAGCGGAAAAAACCTTTAGGGCGGGGATTGGAGAGAATGTTTCTATTTCAGTTCCTGTAGATATCTGCCATTTATTCTCAGCGGAGGATGGCATGAGAGTTGAGTTCTAAGACTCAATTTCCACTCGGCTTTAGCCGATAATAATAGAGTGTCGTAAGGCAATTGTAATACTAGCAAAAACTAGGGAGAGAATAATGATTTTTAAAAAAGCGCTATTGGCTGGTGCCGTAATGATGGCTTCCACGCTTACTTATGCAGAATGTAAGGTTGATGGTGGTAGAGTGAGCATTGTCGGCAATGAATTTCCAGCCATTCATACAGTAGCGAATGTAGCAGTAGCTTGTGAAGGTATTGATGGAAAATCTAACCTAACAGCAGACCATCAGAAAATAAATGTTGCGGGTATGCAAGGCAATCCTGCGGAATATACATCGGCAATTATCGCTAACTCATCTATCGTTGCTTTGATGAACGAAGATGTGATTCGTCCACTAAACGATTTGGTGGAAAAATATGGGCAGGATATTCCTAAGAAACAGTTGATTACTATCGATGGCGATGTCATGGCAGTTGCCTTTATGGCGAATGCACAGCACCTAGTATACCGAGCTGATGTACTAGAGCAGATTGGCGTTGAAGTGCCAAAAACTTATGAAGACTTATTGGCTGCCGCAAAGCTTATTCGTGAGAAAGGCATTATGGACAACCCCGTAGGCGGCGCTTACAAAGCAGGTTGGAATCTAGGTGAAGAGTTTGTCAATATGTATTTAGGATTTGGCGGACAGTTCTATAAAGCAGGCAGTGCAGAAGTCTCTGTGAATAATGAGCAGGGTGTTGCGACACTGGAAATGTTGAAGTCATTAACCGAGTACATGAATCCAGATTATTTAACCCATGACTCAAATGCGACCAATGCTGAGTGGGAAGCAGGTAATGTTGCGCTAATGAATATGTGGGGTTCACGTGTAGGCTCAATATTGGATGATGAAGGTTCTACACCAGAGATTGTTGCTGCTACTAAAGTAGCTGGGCCTATGGCAGTAGGTGGCGGAAGCCAGCCAGCCTCTACACTATGGTGGGATGGATGGACTGTTGCGAAAAATATCTCTGATGAAGATGCCGCAGCAACATTCCAAGCTCTGGCACATGCAACTAGTGCTGCTATCTTAAATGATGAAACCATGGGGCAAGCTGTTTGGATGATAGATGGTTATAAGCCAGCAGCTGTCAACGAAGGGGTGTTTGCTGCTATTGATGCGAAAACCACGCCTTATCCAATGCTGCCTTATCAAGGCTTATTGCACACAGTTTTGGGTGACAATGTTGCAGACTTCCTACAGGGGAAAGAGAGTGCTGAGCAAACCCTCAAAGATATTGAGGCAGCTTACACAGCAGCAGCTAAAGAAAAAGGCTTCTTAAAGTAAGTCAATTTCAAGGACGTTAAATTAACTTTAACGTCCCTCGATTATGAAATGTTGACTGCGTAATGTTTTGTCAGATGCTGAAATTTTCCTTCACACACTAATTGGTTAGATAGCGATATGACTCATAAATCTTTTTTCTGGTTTGTTCTACCATCCAGCTTAGCCATGCTATTGTTTATTTTCTTTCCGATTGTATCCGTCATTGTACAATCGCTGCATGTTGACCATGAGCAGGTGATTGTTAGTGTTGAAAACTGCGACTTATTTGGTTGCACTGAGTCGACTAAAATAGATCAAGAAGCAACAGAAGCGCTAAGAGCAGAGCAACCACTGGGGAGATTTGCAGGATTAACGACCTATTTTGACCGTAATCATTTAGCCACAGCAGAACTGAAAGAGAGTTGGGAAACCGCAGATAATTGGCGAGATTTCGGTAGCCAATTATTAAATCTTCCGTTTTATAAAGCGATTGGCTTTACCTTAGCCTTTACTTTTGTCGTCACCCCACTGGTAATTATGTTGGGCTTTGCGATAGCGGTAGCAGTCAACAGTGCAGCCAAGGTGTTGCGTGGACCACTGATATTTTTCTCATTATTGCCAATGATGGTAACTCCTTTAATTGGTTCACTGATTTTATTTTGGATGATTGATGCTCGAGGGGTGATTGGCACCCTGCTGCAATACCTAGCAGGGGACCCTGAGTTATCGATAAAAGCCTCAACTCCATTGATGTGGATTATGTTGATGGTTTATGGGGTTTGGCATGCAGCACCTTTTGCGTTCATTGTTTATTACGCAGGTCTTCAAACAGTGAATAGTGAAACACTAGAGGCCGCACAGATTGATGGTGCGAGCCGTTGGGAGCAGATTCGTTATGTTGTGATTCCACATTTACTGCCATTGACAACTTTTATTGCATTGATGCAACTAATGGATAACTTCCGAGTGTTTGAACCCATTGTCAGTTTTGCGGCGAGTGCACACGCCACCTCTTTGTCATGGGCTATATATAACGATCTAGGCGGAGAGACCCGACAATTATCCTCAGCGGCAGCGACCTCAGTGCTAACAATCCTAGGGGTGGCAATATTACTATTCCCAGTGCTGGTTCGGACTTGGCGTGACTTCAATAAAAAGTAATTAGAGAGTAGAAATGGTATGAATACACAACCCACAAAAAAGCCTTTTCTGATTCAAACCTTAGTTTTTTCAGTGTTGGTTATCTGGATGGTGCTGGCAGCATTTCCATTTCTATGGACGCTGTGGGGATCATTTAAAGTAGAAGGCGATTTTTTCTCCAAAGCAGATTGGCTAAATGTGATATCAGGTAAGCTTACCGAAGTAGAAACAGGTGGCAAGTTTACCGGTGCTGGTTATGAAGGGGCGTGGATTCAAGAAGAATTTTGGCGTGCCGCGCTAAAGTCCGCCATTGTCTGCGTTTTTGTTGTTACCATCTCCCTGACCTTTGGCACGCTAGGCGGCTATGCCTTGGCGCGTTCTGGTTATCGCTATGCTTTTTGGTTTCTTATTATTGCCTTGATCTTCCGCGCTATGCCGCCGATTACTTTAGTTTCAGGCTATCTGCCGGTATTCTTTACCTGGAATTTATGGGGTCACTTAACTACCGCGATTATCGTGTTGGTTGCGATCAACCAGCCATTTACTTTATGGATGTTGCATTCTTTCTTTAAAAACATACCTCAAGATCTTGATGAGAGTGCGATGGTAGACGGCTGCACCCGATTTCAAGCATTTAGACATGTCATTATCCCAGTAATGTGGCCAGGTGTAGTGACCACTGGACTATTCTCATTTTTATTAGCGTATAACGACTTTGCCGTGACCGCGGTCATTTTGTCTAAAGAAAACCAAACGATGATTCCTAAAATTGCCAGCTTTTTAGGTACAACGCAAACTAAAGGGAATGTGATGTTTGCAGTGTCGGCAGTTGTGTCAGCCACAGCGCCATTGTTTGTGATGGTAATGGTTTTTCAACGACAGATTGTTTCTGGTCTTACCGCTGGAGCTGTTAAAGGCTAGTCAATAGAGCTATAGAACAGCCGCAAGATTTTCAAGCGATGCAGTTTGGTCTAAATGGTTCAACTGTATAACAACAGACAACTAGAAAACGCACCGATTTAAGCTCTGCTAATTGGTGGGATATCTACTGCCTAGAACGGCTATTTATTAGCGTAGTATTGTAAACATTGGAGTCTATTTATGAAAGGTTCGCGCCCTGAGCAGGCATATCTCTCTAAAGATACGGATATATCAAAAACTGAGGATACTCGACGAGTTATTGAGAGCATGGTTGATGGGTTAAATGACCATCGTATTACAGATATTGGTGAATTTTTTTCTGAGCAGTTTCGTTGGATGGGAAACCAAGGCTGCGGGACTAAAAATGGTTTGCGAGAATTTCAAGATAATTGGCAAAGGCCTTTTCAGGCAGCTTTCTCAGATAAGGTTTGCATAGATGAAGCGCGATTATATATGGGGGAGTGGGCGGCTGCATTTGGTCGTCAAGAAGCCATACACAGTGGTGAGTTTATGGGGGTTTCCGCTACCGGTAAAAAAGTGGAAATTCGCTATATGGATTTTTGGAAGGTGGTTGATGGGAAAATTGTTGATAATTGGGTCTCGGTCGATTTTCCGCATGTGCTCTCGCAGCTAGGAGTGGATGTGTTTAATGGGAAGGGCTGGGAAACCTATGACTGTGGAGATGCCATTGCGCCCGAACCTCAGACTAACGTGCCTGAATAGGACGATACAAAACAGATGTAATAGAATTTCAGGTTTTTCAGGAGTTTCCTATGATTAGATATTTAAAGACCGCAAAGAGTGCGGCCGAAAGAAATGAAGATGATGCCAAAGTACGGGCAATCGTTGAGAGCACGTTGGCTGAGATTGAGCAGCAGGGCGATCAAAAAGTAAGAGCACTTTCTGAGCAGTTTGATGGCTTGAGCAGAGAGTCTTACCGACTGAGTGAAGAGGAGATAGCACAGGCTATGTCTGAGGTATCTGAGCAGGAACTGGCTGATATCAAATTTGCTCAGGATCAAATTCGTAACTTCGCAGAGCATCAAAAAGCGTCGATGTTAGATGTAGAGGTCGAGACTTTGCCTGGAGTGATTTTAGGCCACAAAAATATTCCTGTGAACTCGGTGGGCTGCTATGTTCCTGGAGGAAAATTCCCGATGGTTGCCTCTGCGCATATGAGCGTCTTAACAGCAAAGGTGGCAGGAGTGAAACGAATTATTGCTGCGGCACCACCGTATAAAGGCAAGCCCCATCCGGCCATTGTCACTGCCATGCATTTGGCTGGAGCAGATGAGATTTATGTACTGGGTGGAATGCAGGCAGTAGGCGCTATGGCGCTTGGAACCGAAACTATAGAGTCTGTGGACATGTTGGTCGGACCGGGAAATGCTTTTGTAGCTGAGGCAAAACGTCAACTCTATGGCCGTGTGGGCATTGATCTTTTCGCTGGACCAACTGAAACTATGGTGATCGCAGATCCCGAAGCAGAGGGTGTTGATGGTGAACTCTGTGCCACCGATTTGTTGGGGCAGGCTGAGCATGGTTATAACTCTCCAGCAGTTTTACTGACTAATTCTGAGCAGCTAGCGCAGGATACGATGGCTGAGATTGAGCGACTATTGCAGATATTGCCAACCGCAGAAACCGCAGCTAAGTCTTGGCAGGAATATGGCGAGGTGATTGTTTGTGATACTTATGAGGAGATGCTAGAGCAGGCAGATTTTTATGCTTCTGAGCATGTTCAGGTAATGACGACGAGAGATGACTGGTTTCTTGAGAATATGACCAGTTACGGAGCGTTGTTTTTAGGCGCTCGCACCAATGTTTCCTATGGCGATAAAGTGATTGGTACAAATCACACTTTGCCGACCAAAAAAGCAGGGCGTTATACTGGCGGACTGTGGGTGGGCAAATTTATTAAAACCCATTCATATCAAAAAATAATGACCGATGAGGCGTCTGCTTTGGTGGGGGAATATTGTTCTAGGCTTTGTGCCTTAGAGCACTTTGCAGGGCATGGTGAACAGGCCAATATAAGAGTTCGTCGCTATGGTGGGGTAGATGTGCCTTATGCAGGTGCTGCGGCAGTTTCTGATGCTTCGAAGCGATAGCTTTGCTTTAGGAATATGCCATGGATGCTAGCACTACCGAAGCCAATGATATACATAGTCATCATAAAAGACTGCTGCAACCGCTGCGTGAAGCGCTGTATAACTTTACCCCAGAGACAGTGCAACAACAGTTAACAGAGATATTTTCAGAAAATGCCGTAGTGCATTTGTGCTATCCCTTTGAAGACTTAACTGGAGCCACAGACTTATATGAGCAGGCGTTACAGCCTTTACATGCGGCATGGCCAGATCTGGAGCGGCGAGATACCATAGTCATTGCAGGCACAACAGAGCACGGTGGTCATTGGGTTGGCTGCTGTGGTTTTTATAGCGGTACTTTTTTGAATCCGTGGCTGGATATTCCGCCCACGGGACACGTTGTTAGTATGCGTTTTCATGAATTTTATCAATTTGAAAATGATAGAGTTGTGCAAATGCAGGCACTCTGGGATATTCCCGAAGTAATGATGCAGGCAAAGGCTTGGCCATTAGCACCTAGTCTAGGTAGAGAGTGGCAAGTTCCGGGGCCAGCGACACAAGATGGTTTGCAGATAAATAGCCATGATAAAGCGCAAAGTCAGGCGAGCTATCAACATGTTATCGCTATGTTGGATGCACTAAAGAAGCACCCCTCGCAAGGGGGGCCTGAGGTGATGGAGCCAAAAAAATATTGGCACCCCAAGATGAACTGGTATGGCCCCGCTGGTATTGGTACAGGACGAGGTGTCGCTGGGTTTCGTCACTGGCATCAAATCCCCTTTCTAAATGCCATGCCAGACCGAGGTCAATACCCCGAAGAAGTGAGTTATCATTTTTTTGGTGATGGACAATATGTTGGAGTAACGGGTTGGCCAAATATGGCGCAGACCTTAACCGATGATGGCTGGCTAGGTATAGCGGCATCGGGTAAAAAAATCACTCTTCGAAGTTTAGATTTCTGGCGACTAGAATCAGGGCTTATTCGTGAAAATTGGGTTTTGGTTGATTTGCTATCTGTCTATAAGCAGTTGGGTATTGATGTCTTTGCCAGACTTCGTGAGTTTAATAAAGCCAGAAATATGGGGCCGATTGTTTTGCCACCAGAGAACTATGGTTAAATATCTACATTATTGATTAATGAGGCGATGGTACAGACATGATGGATATGACAGATGCTACAGAGATGGTGGGTTTACCTAAGACACCTTCTTTTCGCTTAGATGGTCGTAGAGCTATAGTCGCTGGTGCAACCAGTGGGATAGGACTGGGGTGTGCGGTCGCATTAGCCGAGGCAGGTGCCGCGACGACGTTGGTGGCTAGGTCTGAGGATAAACTGTTGGATATTGTTGAGCAATTAACAGTTGCAGGTTATCAGGCTGATCATTTGGCGTTAGATATTAGCGACGTTGAGTCAGTGCAGACGGCATTGGCTCAGTTGCCTGCATTTCATGTCTTGGTAAACAGTGCAGGCTTGGCAAGACACAGTCCAGCACTGGACACAGTGGCAGATGATTTTGATGCGGTGATGAACCTAAATGTTCGTGGCGCTTATTTCCTAACCACCGCGGTGGCAAAAGGCATGAAAGCACAAAATATTGCTGGAAGTATTGTTAATATCTCTAGCCAAATGGCGCATGTCGGGGGTATTGATAGGGCGGTTTATGCGGCGAGTAAACATGCGGTAGAAGGCATGACTAAATCCATGGCGATTGAGTGGGGGCAGGATAATATTCGGGTAAACACCATCTGCCCTACATTTGTACGCACGCCTTTGACGGCAGCAACATTCGAAAATCCCGAGAGATTGGCGTGGATAGAATCCAAAATTAAATTGCCGAGAGTCGCAGAAGTAGAGGATTTAATGGGGGCGGTGACTTTTATGGCATCTGATGCAGCAGCTATGATTACGGGCACTTCATTATTGGTAGATGGTGGTTGGACGGCCGATTGATATCTACCGAGATTTTACGAACGAGCGAATCAACGAATAAACCACTACACAAGCAAAGAGAGCCAATCTCTATTGGTTGGTATAGCGGAAGAATATTAAGGAAACTTGAGATGACAATGAAAGGCTTTGATCCGAAATGGAAAGATTTTCCAGACTATATCTTGGGAATAACTAAAGAGATTTGGGAAGATCGCGGGATTGCGACATTAGATCATTATTATTCAGAAGATATTGTTGTTCGCTCACCTAGCTCGGTTGTTATTGGAAACAAAGGAGTTATCGCAGCCACTATGGCAACTTTAGCGGAGTTTCCAGATCGAACTTTGCTTGGTGAAGATGTAATTTGGTGCGGCACACCAGAAGATGGCATGCTGTCTTCGCATCGTCTGCTTTCAACGGCAACACACTTGGGTGATGGTGCCTACGGCGCAGCTACCGGTAAAAATCTAACTTATAGAATTATTGCAGATTGTCATGCGATTAATAATCAAATTAATGATGAATGGCTAATCCGAGATCAAGGCGCTATTGTTAAGCAAATGGGTTGGGATTCAAAAGGATTTGCTGTTGATCAGATTGCCAGAGAAGGTGGGACAGAACACTGTTCAAGACCATTTCATTCGTCTATAGACAGGGTAGGTCCTTATCAGAGCAAGGGCAATGACAACCAATGGGGTCAGCAATATGCGGATATTCTTAATCGCATTATGAATGCTGATATGGCGGTGATACCTGAGGTCTATGATCGAGCTTGTCAATTGGAATATCCCGGTGGTATAACGGGGCACTCTTATGATGCGGCAGACCGGATGTGGATGGGACTGCGATCGGCATTTCCCAGCGCTAAGTTTACTATTCACCACCAGATGGGCAATGAAGATCCAATGATGTCACCTAGAGCATCAGTGCGATGGTCTTTGGAAGGCAATCATGATGGATGGGGGGCTTTTGGAGAGCCAACCGGTGCTGAGGTGCATGTTATGGGTATATCCCATGCAGAGTTTGGGCCATGGGGGCTTCGCAAAGAATATGTGTTGTTTGATGAGGTAGCTATTTGGAAGCAAATTGCGCTAAAAACAGGTTAGTTTACCGACCTTCACTGACTCAATATATTCTATGGAAAATCAAAGATGACTTTATCAATACAAGAAATGGAAAAGCGAATCGTTCGCTATGGTGATTTACAGCCTTGTAAAACAGCGTTTATAGATGCGCATACACCGGGCAGTGATCAGAAAGAGAACTTCACTATTATCGGTTGTGGAGTGTCAGAAAGCCCAGATCAACATGTTCACATTTCTGAAACACCGGGTTTTAATATCGGTGCCGCAGGTCAACCACCTAAGTGCTGTAATAGCCTGCATACTCATCGAACGGCGGAGGTGTTTTTTGTATTATCAGGGCGTTGGCGATTCTTTTGGGGTCAGCACGGTGACGCAGGTGAGGTTGTATTAGAGCCGGGAGATTTAATAGATATTCCGACTCAGGTGTTCCGTGGTTTCGAGAATATTGGTACAGATTATGGCATGATAATGGCAGTACTGGGCGGAGATGATGCTGGCGGTGGCGTGTTGTGGGCGCCTCATGTGATTGAAGCAGCTAAAGCGCATGGCCTAATTTTGGCGGAAAATGGGCAGCTATATGACACCAAGAAAGGTCAAGTATTGCCGGACGGTTTACAGTCGATGCCGTTACTAACTGATGAGCAGTTGCTTGAATTACCGGAGTTGCCTGCATCGGCGGTGGTACCAAGATTTATCGCCAGAAATTTGGATATGCGCGCTAGAGCGGATGCAAAACCTACTAAAGTGCTTTCTGGGGATCCTGAGGCTCTGATTATTGATAAGCCGGGTTTTACTATTGATTTTGTGACAGAAAAAACAATATCGACTGTAGACGCTCAGTTGCAAGGGCGGCACCAGATTTTGATGATCAGTCAAGGTCACTGGAAGGTAACGTGGCAGCACGATGGTGAGACCGTGCAAGTGGTATTAGCAGTAGGGGATACTTGTGCGATACCTCCTGAGTTGGTCTATCAGATCAAGCCTGCTATGACAGGAGAGGCTGGTTTATTTCGTGTCTGCAATACAGATGATCCAGCAGGGCCAACCTTACTTTAATTAATGACATTATCACGAGCTAAATGTAAATGGAGACAGCAATGAGCAGCGCGACCACCAAACACCCTATTCTAACAACGCATGTCGGCTCATTGCCTAGAACACAACAGGTGGTAGATTTCATTTTTGCCAGAGAGCATAACCAGCCCTATGACGAAGCTGGGTTTAGAGAGTGCATGAAGCAGGCTTGTGTAGAGACTGTGAGACAGCAAGTTGAGGCTGGGGTAGACATCGTTTCTGATGGCGAGACTTCGAAAATTTCCTATGCGACCTATGTCAAAGATCGATATACCGGTTTTAGTGGAGATAGCCCAAGAAATGCGCCTGCAGACTTAAAGCAGTTTCCGAGTTTTTTACAGCGTTTGGCAGATGATGGTGGCACACCACAATATGCTCGGCCGATGTGCACAGGAGAAATTCAAGCAAAAGATGATATGGATTTACTGGCAGATATCGATAATCTGAAATTTGCGATGGGCGCCAATGGTGCAAAAAGAGGGTTTATGAATGCGGCATCACCGGGGGTAATCTCGTTATTTCTGCAAAACCAGCATTATCCTACTAGAGAGGCCTATTTGGCAGCACTGGCAGAGGTGATGAAGCATGAATACGAAACCATCGTTGCTGCAGGGCTTGATTTACAGTTGGATTGCCCGGACTTGGCATTATCACGACATATGCTATTTAGTGATTTGACTGACGCTGAGTTTGTGAAAATAGCGGAGATGCATGTTGAGGCGTTAAATCACGCCTTAGCTAATATCCCCGCAGAGAAGGTTCGCATACATATTTGTTGGGGGAACTATGAAGGCCCTCATGTCTGCGATATCGGTATGGATAAAGTGTTTACGACTTTGATGAAAGCCAAAGCCGATTATGTGTTATTTGAAACTTCTAACCCTAGACATGCCCATGAATGGACGGTTTTTTCAGAAAGACGTGCAGAGATACCGGAGCACAAAATATTAGTCCCCGGTGTGCTTGATACCACAACAAATTTTGTTGAGCATCCACAGTTAATTACACAGCGAATACAGCGGTTTGTTGATATCGTTGGTGCAGAGCGTGTGATTGCAGGGACTGATTGTGGCTTTGGCACGTTTGCAGGCTTCGGTGCAGTAGACCCTGAGATTGCTTATGCCAAGTTAGCTGCATTATCTGAAGGTGCTAAGGCCGTATAGCTCGCCTAAGACAACTAATAGGTAGCTGAAATGGAAAGTAAATGGAACTAATATTGCTGCCAGGGATGATGTGCGATGATCGCTTATTTACCGCACAGTTATCGGCGCTGAGAGATCGTGCTTCGGTAAAAGTCGCCTCGATTAGTGGTTATAACCAAATCGAGCGGATTGCTGAAGATGTGCTCTCTCAAGTGAGAGATGAACAATTTGCATTGGCTGGTTTATCTATGGGGGGAATTGTAGCCATGGAAGTTGTTCGACAAGCACCAGAGAGAGTTTTGCAGCTTGCCTTGTTGAACACCAATCATTTATCTGACACTACCGAAAAGCGGGAGATTCGCAGCAAGCAAATAGCTCGCGTACTCTCAGGCGGCCTTGCAAAAGTCTTGATTGAGGAGATGAAACCTCTGTACTTAGCTCCGCAAAATAGTAGCAGAGATGATATATTGCAAACGGTCGTGAATATGGCATTAGATCTAGGAGAAAGTGTTTTTATTCG
Source organism: uncultured Gammaproteobacteria bacterium (assembly GCA_929200405.1). Lineage (GTDB taxonomy): Bacteria > Pseudomonadota > Gammaproteobacteria > Cardiobacteriales > CAKMZF01 > CAKMZF01. The sequence continues at coordinate 28,513 of CAKMZF010000001.1, forward strand.
ACAATCTGAGGCATTGGCGAACCGTCGAGACTACTCTGAAACCTTGCAGAATTATTTTGGTAAAACGTTGGTGTTAGCAGGTGAGCATGATGCGCTCTGTCCACCTGAACGTCATCAAGCCATTGCTGATTTATTGCCAAATGCCACTTTAAAGATAGTGCCTAAGTGTGGTCATCTCAGCACGATGGAAAGCCCCGATAGTGTAAATACATCACTATTTAATTGGCTGAATAAGAGTGTTTGAGACAGTCTCATTTATCTAATTCCCGTGTGTTTTACATAACTTTATAACCTGTTTAAAAGGAAGCTTTATGTCCTCTATATCTGACAATAAACCGCAATTTCTACCGGATGATCATTTTTGGGAAAAGCTAAAAAGTGTCGATACGCCAACAATCTGCAACGCCATTGAAGTGGCTGAGGGCCAACGCGGATTTAATAATTTCACGCATCAAACAATGCTCTGTGCTGATGTGAAATTGCCAGCTATATGTGGCTATGCGCGCACAGCACGCATAAAAGCAGTAACACCTCCAGAGGAGTCAAAAGAAGTGATTCAGGCTAGGCGTATGGACTATTATAAATATATGGCCGATGCAGCAGAGCATTCTGTGGTGGTGATAGAAGATGTTGATTATCCTCATGCAATAGGCGCATTCTGGGGAGAGATTAATACAGCCGTACATTCTGGCTTTGGTTTAGATGGAGTGCTTACGAATGGGGTAATGCGTGATCTCGGTGACATGCAACCGGGCTTTCAAGTGATCGCGGGTTCGGTAGGCCCCTCGCATGGGTTTGTGCATGTCTTAGATTTTGGCCAGCCTGTATCGTTCTTTGGTTTGAAAGTACAGCCTAATGATATTGTACATGCTGATCGTCATGGTGCAGTGGTTATACCAGAAGCAGTGTTACCTAAATTAGTACAAGCTATTGATACTCTGTTGGAGAGTGAACATTTGGTATTAGGACCAGCCAGAGAGCCAGGTTTTAATTTTGAAAAGTTCCAAGCCGCTTGGTCGGCATTTGAAAAGGCGAGAACCTGAGCAATAATTTCTGGATTTATTGCCGCTAGCCTCACTCAGCTATTTAGGCTGAGCGAGGTTTTAAGATATCCAAGTATTAGCTTGCGTTGATTAAACTGCGTAGCTGTTCAATGCGCTTAGCATTGGCGCCGAGGTCAGAATGACCTACTCTTGAAGCGGAGCGCACTTCTACTTGGTTATCCTCTGTGTTCTTTCGCAGCTCAAAGTCATCGGTAAAGCCGAAAAATTTACTGGTAAAAGTGGCATGTAAATAATCTACTTCCTGAGACACAATTTTTCCTCCCGCTGTCGCAACGGCAGAGATTAGGTCTTGCCAAAGTTGATTGACGTCATTTTCTTTAGCTTTATAAGCAGAAATTTGGGTCTTATCTGGATATATTTCAGAACATTCGCAGTTTGGTTTCTCACCACAAGGCTGTAGTTTGTGAGCAACCAAGCCTAAAATTGGCTGCTCACTGTTCCACCAGACCAGTGATTTAAAGTAAATGCCAACGAGACAAATTAAAAAAACAACAAGCCACAAAAATTTCATATTACACCTAAATTTTGAGTAGAAACTCCTGCTATTTTCTCAGGAGTGTAAAAAGTGCAGCAGTGTACAGTCATTAGATTAACTAACAATAAATCAATTTTTAATAAATTATAGATTATAAGTTGCAGGTTTGAATGAAAAGCTGCAACTAATATAAATTAATTTTACAATGATTTGTACATAGAGCAATAACAATGTATCGTGAATATTAATGTTAATTTTTTGTTATTAATTAAGATTTCAAATGTAGTCTACCATTGGTAGATTAGGTAAGTGAACATCGATAGATAACAATTTTAGGAGTGGTTATGTGTTGGTTGAAGAGAGCGAAAACAGATGCTTTAACAGGAATTCTGGCTTCGCTTTTGAAGCTTATGAAATCAGTCTGTTTGTCGGCATTATGTCTGCTCTCATTTGCGCAAGCGGAGCAGCCAGAATCAGCGGACTGTCATATTGTCACCAGCATTCATATATCGGAATTTGACCTAGTTTTTAGCCCTTTCGATATGGGTTTCTCGCCAATTAACTTTATTGGTGATATGACTTTTTTGACGTTATTTGATTTGAATGGCGCAGGTGGCATTGAGCCGAGATTTGCGAAACACTGGGAGAGTGAGAATAACAAATTAGTTATTGAGTTAGATGATCGCTGCCGTTGGTCTGATGGTGCGAAAATAACAGCCAGAGATATGGTCGATGGTATTCGTTTGATGTTCACAAATGCTGACTCATATGTGGCTGGCAGAGCGCTTTTTAAGTTTGGTATTGAGGTGCTTAATGGGACTATGCCATTAAGTAATCTAGGCGTTAGGGTGGTAGGGGATAATCACATAGAGATAGAGTATGTTGGGGCTCAAAAGCTGATGTTGAATGCTTTGGCACAACCATTTTATACACCGGTTCCAAATCATTTGCTTGACGCAGGTGAGGTCAAATGGCCAACACAGGAATTGCTTCCGATAACGAGTGGCGTTTATATAGGAAAGCATCTAAGCAGCGCTGATAATAGGTTGATGTTATCAAAAAATCCGTATTATTGTTCTCATCTTCCCATCGCTATTTCAACAGCGGAGATATTAACCAATATCTCAGACAGGGCATCGGTAAGAGAATTTATTTTCAAGAAGCTAGATGCCATTTCAAGAGTCACTTCCAGATTTATGCAGACATTGGTTAACCGCAGCAAGAGCGATGATAGTTATACTATAGGGGCGCACTCGGTGCTAGATAATAAAACGGTTTATTATCTTTTTATTAATCAGCTATTACCGGAGCTAACTGACTCGCGGGTTAAGTCGGCAATTCGTTTGGCGATTGACCATGACTTGTATTTAAGTTCTGCAATGTTGGGCAGGCTGGCCAAGCGATTGAGTTCTTATACTCCAAACTATGAGAGATATAACCCACCAGCTTATGATTATGGATCTTCTGATTATCAGCAAAGAATTGAGCAAGCCAAGGCATTAATGAGATCGGCTGGATATTCAGATGAGAATCCTTTACTACTAGATCTTCCAGTCAGGCAAAACCATTATCTAAAGCAAATGGCAGAAGCTTTAGGTGGAATGCTTAGCCAAGTCTATATAAAGCCGGTGTACCGAAATGCGGGGGAAGGTTCGGACTATTACTATGAGATGGACAAGGGCAATTTTGGTGCTGGTTTTTTTATTTGGGTAGGTGACTTTCCCGATCCCAGTAATTTTTTAGCGGGAATCCTAGCAAAGAGATTTATTGATGAAAAAGTACATGCCAGACTAAAACAGAAGTTAATTGATAGCAATCATGCTGTTAATTCAGAAGAGAGTTACCGCCTATTGGCAGAGTTAGAGAGCGATTTGGCTGAATTGGGGCATGTTATTCCGCTCTATATTATTAATCGTGGTTGGGCAGTGCGAAAGCCTTATCAGTTTGGAGGTCTGGATACATTGACTGTTAGAAATATTCAGAGTCCAGAATGTTTAGAAAAAGCATTGGCAAACTAAATAGGTGCAATTCTTTAGTATTTTTTCATCTAATAACTAATTTCTTGATTGTTTCATCAGGTTGATATGCAAATAGTTATAGATATGACTCTATAAAGCACCAATTTTTCAGTGCTTTTTGGTCTTGATTGATTTCCCCTTGAGCATTACTGTTTTCATTCATGCAATATTATACTGATTTTTTGATGTTAATTCTTAAGGTGGTTATTTCTACTATGTTTTGCTTTGAGATAGTGAGAATTATTGCAAGACAGGCAGAAACCACGAGAACTCGTAGAGTTATAGCTATAAAAAATAACATTCTTGTCATATGACGGCTAAATATCATAATGGTATTTTTTATTCATATTCATTAATAATTTAATTTATCAAATTATGAAATTAAGAGAAAAAATATCTGTCTTCGTTTTATTTACAGGGCTGTTGGGGATGCTGGTCTCTTATGCAATAGCGCATTCTAGTGCTTCTAAGTTGTCTCAGAAGTACTATGAGGATACGCTTCATGCAGTTAGAGAAGCGAAATCTACCCAGATCAGAACTTATTTCAAAAGAATGCGTGATGAGACTTCTATGTTGTCTCAAAACTTGCTGACAGTTGAAGCGACAAAAGATTTTATTCAAGCCTTCAAAAAAGTAAAAGATTTCATGCCAGAATTAGATTCTGAGGTGTCTGAAACGACAATAAATCAGCTCAAGCGGATGACTGCAGCTGGCGACAATAAGTCGGCTATTGAGTCGGTGATGTACCAAATGTCAGCTGAAGAGAGATTTTCTGAAAAAATCTCAGCATTTAATGAATATAGTAAGACTTATTTTAAATACAATCCTTCTTTATCTTTGACATCTGATAAATTTAATTATCACAATATACTGATTGTAGATGCAGAGACGGGTGATTTGGTTTATTCAGTCAAACAAGAGTATGAGTTTGGCAGGAGTTTGTTAAATCACACAGGGGAGGTTTGCAATCTGTGCAAGGCATTTCTCTCAGCTAAAAATGCTTATTACAAAGATTTTGTCAGATTGATTGATTTTGATTTTTACTCTAGCACTAGCAAAATTCCTGCGTCATTTGTTTCTGCCCCGATTTATGATGGCGATAAATTGATTGCTACGATGATTGTGCATCTCTCGGTTGACGAGATTATCAATATTATGAATGGCAGTGAAAACTGGGAAGGTGAGGGCTTAGGGATGAGCGGCGAAACTTTTATTGTGGGTGCGGATTTTAAGATGCGCAGTCATTCACGCTTTTTTACTGAAGATAAAGAAAGCTATTTAGAAAGCTTGGATGAAGCAGGAGCATCGCAGAGTACGATCGAGAAAATCAGACAGAATGACACTACAGTTTTGTATCAGAAAGTAGATACTGATGCCGTGCAAGATGCCTTACTTGGTAAATCTGGGGAGCAATATAATATTGATTATAGAGGTGTGAAGGTGCTTTCCTCATATAGTCCACTGAACATTCCTGATGTGAACTGGGCAGTAATTTCGGAAATTGACTATGAAGAGATTGTTGCACCTGTTAAAGCGCTGCAAAGAAATACCTTTATTCAGATCTGTGGATTTTCCTCTTTGCTATTATTGTTAAGTACTTTCTTTTCTAGAAAGATAACTGGACCATTAAGTAGTTTAACAGTGGCATTAGAGCAATTAGGTGAGGGTAATTTTAACCAGAAACTCGCCATTAAAAGCGACGATGAAATTGGTGTTTTAACGCGTTATTTTAACCATACCTCAGCAGAGTTGGAGTCTATGACAAAATCAGTTGATGCTTTCCGCAGTAAGTCTGATAATCTAGAAAAAGAGATAGAAGAGGTGGTTAAGTTATCACAATATGATTTTTTGACGGGTGCCTATAACCGAAATATGATTTCAATGGAAATTAATCAGCTCTTGTCCGATCGACGTAATCTCAGTAAAAGGAACACTGTCCTAATGTTTGATCTGGATAACTTTAAGTATATCAATGATACCTTTGGCCATGATAAAGGTGATGAAATTCTTAAGATAATCGCCGATTTGGTGCAGGATAGAAAAAGAGATCAAGACATCTTCGCGCGTTGGGGCGGGGATGAGTTTATGATGCTTTTGCCATCAACAAACCTGCGTCAAGCAAATTTCTTTGCTGAGAAAATGCGTCAGAGAATTGAGGCGCATCCGGTGCTACGTCGAAATAATATTACTTGTAGTTTTGGTATTACCCAGATTGATACTCAAAAATCTGAGGAAGAGATATTTAAACAGGTAGATATCGCGCTGTATGAGGCAAAGAACCAAGGTCGAAATTGCGTTAAAAACTTTGGGGAAGAAACGACATTGGCTGTAAAAGTACATTAAGAGCCGTAGTTGCTCCTACCACCCCTGACATCCTTATTGCTGTGCTAAATGTCGTTACTATCGATATTTAGCACAGGTTTGTTTGAGTTTTCTCACAATCGATATTGGTAGTGTTATTATTGCCGTGAAATTTAGCTCGGTAATTGGGCCGGTAATTTGAAAAATTTGGTTCAGGAGATTGCGATGCAGAATTATTATATGTTTGTTGGTCAAGCCAATCGAGATATTCCCTACGTTCGGCAAGTGAGTGGCTGCGGAATAAGTGTTTATACTTTCAATCCGGAAACTGCTAGGGTTGAATTTATTACCGAGAGTAATCAATCAGACAATCCTACTTATCTTACCTATTCGACTCAAAATAACGCACTATACGTTACCAATGAAGTTATTCAGTGGCCAGAGGGTGCTATCACCTGTTATTCATTTGCACCTAAACAGCAGACTTTGCGCTATGTAAAGAAACAACTGATTTCAGGTACTATGACCGCTTATGTGGCCTTAGATAGCCAGGATAAAAATATTCTCGTGGCAAACTATGGGCATGCTGAAGACGCGGATTATTCTGGTGGTTCAGTGGCAGCTGTTCCCTGTGATGGTAGTCATTTGCAAACAATGACCGGACAAGTTTCCTTTGCTGGGGGAGGGATAGATGCCGAGCGCCAAGGTGGTTCTCATCCACATTGCATTATTTCCAGTGCTGACAATCATTTTGTGATTATTGCTGATTTGGGGCTGGATGTATTATCAGTGCATCATTTTAATGCGGCAACTGGTGAGATTTCATCATCAGCAGTGTCGCAATATAGAACAGTTGCTGGTGCTGGTCCTAGGCAGGTGATTCGCAATGCTAGAGGTGATCGCTTGTATCTGCTAAATGAGCTTGATGGTACGGCAAGTGCTTTGAGTTTTGATAGAGAGACAGGAGAAATTTTGCCGATTAATACCTTATCGACAATGCCAGATAATCTTGAAATTGTGCCTTTAAGTGCAGATATACAAATTCATCCCAATGAGAAATTTATTTATGTTAGCAACAGGATCACTAACACTCTATCGACTCTGTCGGTGGATGCTGCAACAGGTGCTATCGCTTTAATAGATTGCATCCCCAGTGGTGGTGAAACACCACGCAGTATTTGCGTAGATCCTACAGGGGCTTTTTTGGTAGTTGCCAATCAAGATAGTGATAATTTGCAGAGCTTTGCAATTAATGCAGAGACAGGTGCACTGGCCTTGATAGGTGAACCCCTGAGCGTTGGTAGTCCTACCTGCGTGAAAATTTGTCCCGTAACCACAACAGAGGACTAAAAAGCAGAGAGTTAAAACTTTTGGAGAATTTTATTCTGAAAAAGTTGACTTTTTAGTACGCTTTGAATCTGTGCTCACGGGCTGTAGCGGCGACTCTTCATCCATCAAAATATCTTGACCGTGGCGCTCAATATCTTCGAACTGATTGCTTTGAATAGCGTAGATAAAGACGGCGATAATAATCGCCACTAAGATCATGGCGATGGGAATAAGTATGTAGAGTATCTCCATAATTTGATCTATGGTTAGGATTTAAGTCTGCGAGCGTTAAGTAGCACAACTAGTGAGCTGAGTGACATGCCGATGGCTGCAAATAATGGTTGAATATAACCAGAGGCAGCAAAGGGGATAGCCAATAGATTATAACCCAAAGCCCAGCTAAGATTTTGTTTGATAATGCGCTGCGTTTTTATAGAGAGTTTGTGTAACTCGGTTATTTCGGCTAAATCTGCACCTACCATCACTATATCGGCACCTGAAACGGCTAAAGGGGCAGCGCCTTCTACTGCGACTGAGACGTCACAATGCGCCAGCACTGGCGAGTCGTTAATGCCATCGCCGACCATCAATAGGCTATTGTCTTTCTTTACCTGTAACTGCGACACTATTTCTAGTTTTTTCTCAGGTTTGCAATTTGCATATACCATGTCAATCCCCAGCTGCTTTGCTAAATGTCTGGCCGGAAGTTCAGCATCTCCAGTGAGCATGATGACCTGTTTTTGTTGCGATAAAAAGTAATCAATGGTTTCTTGGACTCCGGTTCGCAAAGTGTTCTCAAATTCAAAAATTACCAATACAGCTTGTTTTGTGGCCAGTATAGTATGAGCAGTATCAGGCAACTTAATTGCAATATCGGTGCCTAGTTTTTTGCGAATAAAGTCAGCAGAGCCAAGAAAATAATTCTTTCCATCAATTACCCCAGACAAACCAGCACCCACTGTGTTGTGCCAATCTGTAGTGGTTAGCAGGGCGCGCTGGTTGTGCGCTGTGATAGCAGATGCTAATGGATGTTCTGAATTGACTGTTAGGGATGCTGCGATTTGCAATAAATCATCGCTGCTTTCTGGCACGTTAGTCTTCGTGATCAGTCTACTGTTGCTGACTGTCAAGTTGCTTTGAGTCAGAGTGCCAGTTTTATCAAAAATCACATGAGTTACTTTTGGCAACTGCTCTATGGCGGCGCTATTTGCAAGTAATAAGCCTTTGCTGATCAGGCGATTATTCGCGATAGCGAGGGCAGTCGGAGAAGCAAGAGACAAAGCACAAGGACAGGAAACCACTAATACTGAGATAGTGATATCAAGCCATAGGGTAGGGTCGTAAATCCACCAATAAATCGCCACCAAAGAAGCCAGTGATAACACACCAATAGCAAACCATCTGGCGATATAATGTAACAGTATAGAGGGTTCGTTTTTGTTCATCATGCTTTGCTGAGCTAAAGCTTCTATACCCGAGAGCACCGTTTGCTCATTGCTGGCAGTAACCTCTATAACCAGAGGCTGCTCTATATTAATGCTGCCTGCAATCACGCTATCGCCTGCCATTATTGCTATAGGCTTGCTCTCACCACTGATAACTGCTTGATTGAGTTTGGAGTTGCCAGCTCGAATAATGCCATCTGCTGGCAGAGTATGACCGGGCAATACTCGCACCCAATCCTTTGGCACTAGCTCTTTAGCGCTGATAATTTCGTGTTCCGCATGATGACTTTTTTGCTGCATCCGCATAGCGGTTAGCGGGATATGCTGCGCCAGTCGCTCGATGCTTTGTGCTGCTAATAATCTAGAGTTATGTACGGTGTAGCGAGCTAACAGAAGGAATAGTACAAACATGGCGATGGAGTCAAAATATACTTCCCCTCTGTTGCTAATGACCGCCCAAATACTGGCCAAGAAAGCTAGCGATAGTCCTAATGTGACGGGCGTATCCATGCCCAGACGGTGGGTTTTGAGCTGTTGCATGCTTGCGCTAAAAAAAGGTCTAGCGCTGTAAAGCATTATAGGTAAGCAAAATAACAGCCCAGCTTTGTGTAATAGCTCTTGCCATTGTGGGTCAATCCCTGAGAATGCTGCAAAATAAAGCCCTACAGAAATGACCATAATCTGCATGCCCAAGGCGGCGGTAATACCGAGCCTTTTGAGTTGTTGCTTACGCTGACTTAGCAATTTCTGATATTGCACTCTTGGCTCGTAAGGGCTGGCGCCATAACCGATACTATGTATTTGCGTTAAAATCTCACTGACTGTTATCAGCGCAGGATTCCAGCGAATAACCGTGGTGAGGTTGCTTAGATTGGTATCTATATCGACAATGCCATCTTGCTTTAACAGGTGATGATCTATTAGCCAAACGCACGCCGCACAAGTTAGTCCATCTAACATTAGCGTTATTTCATCTAGGTCATCACCTAGATTCCGCACATATTGCTGGCGTATCGAGGAATTATCATAAATAGCCGTGTTTCTTAGAGCTTCAGGTATAAGGTCTTCTGGGGAGGTACCAATTTTCTTATCGGCATCGCGATATGCGTAATAGTTTTGCAGTCCTGCATCAATAATGACTTTGGCGACTGCGACGCAGCCTGGGCAGCAGAATTGTTTAGGTGTTTTATCAGTAATGCAGCTGATAGTCAGTTGATAATTAGTGCCAGCAGGGTTAGGTAATCCGCAGTGAAAACAATCGGATTCATTGAGATCAACTGAGGCTTTGGGCATGAGTGATTCTGGCATGAAATGTAGAGCTGAGAATTTTGCAGGTTTTCTAAATGATAACAATAACCATAACAGTTGTTGGTGATTTCAATGCCCTTGGTTAGATCTGGCCATTGTCAGGTTTGGGTGTGAAAGAGTTTAACTTAGCTCAGAATACTCCTAAATTGACTAAAATCCTACTGCTCAAAATACTTAGGTATAAGCCCTGATTAAACCCCTAGGGTTAAAGAATATAATGAAGTTAAGCTGAATAAAAATCGACTATCCCTAGTGAAAATAGAGTAGTATCAAAAGTGTAGGGATGCATAAATGGCGGTAAAGGGAGAGAGTATGCTATTGAAACATGTATTTGGGATTATTCTCAATCCAGCAAAAGAGTGGCAGGTGATACGAGATGCGAGGCCGAATATAAAAAGCATCTATTTAAGCTTTGTGGTTTTGTTGGGAGCGATAGCACCGATCTGTGGTTATATCGGCACCACTATGGTGGGCTGGAGTGTTGGCGATAGTGCAGTGACTAAGCTGACACCATCTAGTGCTGGAGTGATTTCTATTTTATTTTACCTAGCGATTCTTATCGCGGTCGTAATGATCGGTTGGATGATCCGTTGGATGGGCGAAACCTATGGCTTTCCAAATGATTTAGATCGTTGCGTCGCGTTATCTGCTTTCACAGTAACACCGTTGTTTTTGATAGGTGTTTTTTTACTGTTTTCAAGAATATGGGTTATTTATCTTATCGGGCTGCCTGCCACTATATATACCGTCTATCTGCTCTACCTTGGGGTGCCTATTATGCTTGACCTGCCAAAAGAGAAAGGCTTTTTACTGTCTAGCTCTATTTTAGCAGTCGGTCTGGTGGCACTTGTTGGTATGTTGGGCTTCACTGTGATTTTGTGGGGTATGAATATAGCACCAAACTTTACCAGTTAGGCAGGTGAGTGCTGATGTTGATACAGTTTTATTTTTAGAGGGTCAACTATGACTACGGAAAATCTCCAAAATACTTACAACTACGATGTGGTTCGTAAATTCGCCATTATGACCATTGTCTGGGGGATAGTTGGCATGTTAGTTGGCGTTATTATCGCCGCACAATTAGCATGGCCGATGCTTAACTTTGATACCCCTTGGTTCACTTTTGGCCGGTTGAGACCACTACACACTAATGCGGTGGTTTTTGCCTTTGGCGGCAGTGCTTTGATGGCGACATCTTTATTTGTAGTTCAGCGAACCTGTCATGTCAGAATTTTTAGTGACAAATTGGCCAATTTTGTTTTCTGGGGTTGGCAGACCGTTATCGTTCTGGCAGCAATTACTTTGCCACTAGGGATTACTTCTACAAAAGAATATGCCGAGTTAGAGTGGCCGATTGATATCTTAATTACCGTTGTCTGGGTTTCCTATGCCATCGTGTTTTTTGGCACGATTGTAAAGCGAAAGATTAAGCATATTTACGTAGCGAACTGGTTCTTTGGTGCTTTTATCATCGCGGTAGCGATATTGCATATCTTTAATAATTTGGAATACCCCATCAGTTTTACCAAGTCGTACTCTATCTATGCTGGGGTGCAAGATGCGATGATTCAGTGGTGGTATGGACACAATGCAGTGGGCTTTTTCTTAACCGCTGGTTTCTTGGGGATTATGTATTACTTCATTCCTAAGCAAGCAGAGAAGCCAGTGTATTCTTATCGATTATCGGTGGTGCATTTCTGGGCATTGTCATTTACTTATATCTGGGCAGGGCCTCACCACTTGCACTATACCGCATTGCCAGATTGGGCGCAGTCAGTTGGTATGGTGTTTTCGCTAATTTTATTGGCACCCTCTTGGGGCGGCATGATTAATGGCATGATGACCTTATCGGGGGCATGGCATAAGTTGAGAACAGACCCGATTTTAAAATTCCTAGTGGTCTCGGTGTCGTTTTATGGTATGTCGACATTTGAAGGGCCGATGATGGCTATTAAGACAGTGAATGCCCTATCGCATTATACCGATTGGACTATTGGTCATGTGCATTCCGGCGCTCTAGGTTGGGTTGGCATGATAAGCATTGGTGCCATGTACTATATGATTCCCAGACTTTTCGGCCGAGAAATCTTTAGCGTGCGCTTGATTGAGTGGCACTTCTGGATGGCAACATTGGGAATAGTGCTGTATATCACGGCGATGTGGGTTTCAGGGATTACCCAAGGTTTAATGTGGCGTGCCGTGCATGAAGATGGCACCTTAGTTTACAGCTTTGTAGAAACAGTACAGGCGATGCATCCGTATTACATCATACGTTTCTTGGGTGGGTTGGTTTATCTCGCAGGCATGATCGTGATGGCTTATAACTTAATTCGCACTGTGGCAGGAGCTAAGCCTATTGTCTCCGCTATTCCTCAACCCGCATCAAGTACTTAACTGGGGGTGTTGCATGTCATTACAGCATAAAATTGAACAAAATATAGGGTTAATGGTCGTTTGCATCGTACTCTTGTTAAGTGTTGGTGGTTTGGTAGAAATATTACCATTGAGTCAAATGTCTTCTATGACTAAGCCTGTGGCTGGGTTAAAGCCTTATTCAGCATTAGAGCTTACGGGCAGAGATATCTATATACGCGAGGGCTGCGTCTCTTGCCATACCCAAATGATAAGGCCGTTTAGGGCAGAAACTGAGCGCTACGGACATTACTCGGTGGCTGGTGAGTTTGTCTATGACAGACCACACCTATGGGGTTCTAAGCGAACAGGTCCAGATTTGGCGCGTGTAGGAGGGCGGTATAGTGATGATTGGCATCGTGTACATTTGATAAATCCCAGAGATGTCGTACCAGAGTCGATTATGCCTGGCTACCCTTGGTTGGATAATCAACGTGTTGAAAGCGTGACTATACGGCGGAAGATGTGGGCATTGCGTCATATGGGGCATCCTTACACAGATGAGGAGATAGAAAATGCGCCGAACGAGCTGAGAAACAAAACCGAAATGGAAGCTCTTATTGCCTATTTGCAGGGCATGGGAACTTTGCTCAAGCATAAGAGGTGATTTATGGCTAAGTGGCATTTAATTTGGACCTTATTATTGTTTTCTAGTTTCATCGGTATCGTGATCTGGGCTTTTAGTGCTGCGCGAAAGCAGGATTTCTCTGAAGCGGCTCAGTTACCCCTAGAGGATGAAATAGAGGTAGCGACTGATCTGCAACCCAGAGGCGTTAAGCAGGAGAACACGAATGGATAATTTAGTGCAGATGAATGACTTTTCCAACGGCTGGAGTTGGTTTATTGCTATCGTGGTGATCTTGGGCATTATTTATTGTGCAGCTTTGGTTTGGTTCAATAATAGCGGCTCTAAGGAAGCCAAAAACGAGGTAATGGATACAGTCTGGGATGAAGACTTAGCTGAGTACAATAATCCGTTGCCCAGATGGTGGTTGAAGATGTATTACTTCTTTATCGTTTTTGGTCTAATTTATTTGATTTTGTATCCCGGTTTAGGGGCTTACCAAGGTCTGTTGGGCTGGACGCAGCGAGGTGCTTATGAGCAAGAGCTTGCGCAGGCTAAAGAAAAGGTAGCGCCATTATATGAAGAGTATGGCAAGTTGTCAGTCGAGGAATTAATGGACAATCCATATGCCCGTAAAACCGCATCTCGAATATTCTCAACAAACTGTGCCATCTGCCATGGCTCAGCTGGAAAAGGCGCTAAAGGCTTTCCTGATCTCAGAGATCAAGATTGGCTCTATGGTTCTAGTTATGAACACATTGAAGAGACGATCACTAAAGGCCGTAACGGCATGATGCCAGCTTGGATAGATATAATAGGGAGTGATGGTTCGAAAGATGTTACGGCGTATGTAATTTCACTCAGTCGGGAGTCAAATCATCCAGATTTGCTTAGCAAAGGCAAGCAAATCTATGAGGCAAGTTGCATTGCCTGCCACGGCGCTGATGCTAAGGGTGGTCAAGCAATGGGTGCGCCTAATTTAACAGATAATATTTGGTTATATGGTGGCAGTGAAGAAGATGTTTTGGAGACTATCCTTTATGGTCGCCATGGTCATATGCCAGCTCAGAAAGATGTTATGGACAAAGAGCAAATTCGTCTATTGGCTGCCTATGTTTATCGTTTTGTAAAAGAGGCTGAGGCGGCAGCAAGTTCAGAATAGTCCTAGAACAGTGTGCTATTGTGATTGGCTGTCTATTGAGACTTAGTGCTGCCTTAGTGCCGTGCTAAGTTGGCAGTCTGCACGAACTTGCTTATTTGCAGAAGTTTGAAGTGGTTATCTCTCATTGAGAAGTATTCTGAGAAATTTATATGACAAACAAACAGGTTGCTATAGACCCTGGCAAACAGAGTTCCACAAACAGTCCAGCAGATGCCTTGAGTATTGATACTGTAGAGGGGGTTGAACTTTACGCAAAACATCAAAAAATCTACCCTCGTAAAGTCAGCGGTCTGTTTGCTAAACTGCGGGTATCGGCAGTATTGGTTTTGCTAAGTCTGTATTATTTTTTACCTTGGTTTCATTGGGGGCAACGTCAAATAGTATTATTTGATTTGCCTGAAAGGCAGTTTCATATCTTTGGCATGACATTTTGGCCACAAGATTTTTTTTACCTAACAGCGGTGTTGATTATCGCAGCTCTTTCCCTGTTTTTCTTTACCGCAATCGCCGGACGATTATGGTGTGGTTATGCTTGCCCACAAACGGTTTGGACCGAAGTGTTTCTGTGGGTTGAGCGTAAAATAGAAGGGGATCGTGGACGGCAGATGAAGCTTGATAAAGGCGGTATGTCTGTTGATAAGTTGAAAAAGAAAGCCCTCAAACATACCCTATGGATTTTATTCTCATTTTGGACTGGTGTTACCTTTGTGGGTTATTTCACACCTATCCGAGAGCTGACGTTCAGTTTGCTGTCTTTTTCCTTGGGGCCGTGGGAGCTATTTTGGATAGCATTCTTCTGCTTAGCAACCTATGCCAATGCTGGATGGATGCGAGAGCAGGTATGCATCTATATGTGTCCTTATGCCAGATTTCAAGGTGCTATGTTTGATAAAGATACCCTAGTGATTTCCTATGACACAGCACGAGGAGACCCTAAAGGCTCAAGGCAGAAATCAGAAGACCCCAAAGAAAAAGGTTTAGGAGATTGTATAAACTGCCAACTGTGTGTGCAAGTTTGTCCCACAGGTATCGACATTCGCGATGGCTTGCAATATGAGTGTATTGGCTGTGCTGCCTGTATAGATGTTTGCAATGGGGTGATGGATAAAATGGATTACAACAGAGATTTAATTCGATATACCACTGAACACCAGCTTGAAGGTCATGTCACCAATTTTTTACGGCCCAAATTATTTATTTATATGCTAGTGCTGATCGCTATTATCACGGCTATGGGGCTGAGTATGGCGAATCGAAGTGCTGTAGAGTTGGATGTGATTCGCGATAGAAATGGACTATATCGGGAGACGAGTAATGGTCTTATCGAAAACACTTATACATTAAAAGTGATGAACAAAGATACTCAAGTGCATAGCTTTGATGTGACTGCTAGTGGTTTGCCAAATATGAAGTTGTTGACCAGTAGCCAAGCCCTGCCTGCAGAACCTGGTGAGGTTTTAGATTTAGTTGTGAGTTTGCAGATAAAGCCAGTGGATCTAGAGCGTGCTTCTAATAAGATTGAGCTTACGGTGACCTCGCAGCAAGATTCAGATATTGCCATCAGTGAAGAGGCGAGGTTTTTAGGGCCATAGTGTCCGTGCAATGGTGCTGAGTCTCATAAGGTTTCAATAATAGAAAGATTAGATTGTTACGGTGTTTTGTAGAGAAATATGAATAAAACAGATTTTCGTGAGAATCCAGCATTGTGGATGATGATAGGGGTGCCTCTATTTTCAATAGTTACCAGCGCTTGCCTTATTTATATGGCGATCAGTAGCTATGATGGCTTAGTCGTAGATGACTACTATAAAAAAGGCAAAGAAATAAACGTGACTTTGGATCGGGATAAGAAAGCTGCTGAGATGGGATTGAACGCAACGCTTTCGCTTGACGTGGAGAATGAGGTTTTTACGGCTATTTTAACCGCAGAAACAGATGTTTTATCGGATGATATTATCGAAACCTATCCACAGCAACTGAGCGCTAAATTTCTTCATAGAACGCTCTCTGGAAGAGATGTTGAGGTTGACTTGCAAAGAACGGTTGAGACAACAGGTATTGTCTATCAGGGTCAATATCCTATGCTAAGCCAGAGTCGCTGGTTGGTGGAGTTAGGCGTAGCAGAATGGCGCCTAACCGGTGAAATTCTCTGGCCTGAACAATCAAAGTTTGAGTTGATATATGATCCGACATTTACTCCAACGTCAGTTATAAAATAGGCATCTATGTTGGCAAGCTATGCTATTGGTTTTTTACTTGGCTTCTGGGGTTCTCTGCACTGTGTTGGTATGTGCGGTGGAGTAGTGGGGATATTGCAAAACGCCTTACCTAAAAATTCTAAGCAATCAGATCGACAGCAGTTACTTTTTTGGCTGGCATATAATGGAGGTAGGATATTCAGCTATAGCATCGCTGGCGGCTTGGCCGCATGGCTTGGTGCTTCGGCATTGCAATGGGTGAGCGCAGAGCAAGCACATCGCATAGGGCAGCTAATCTCAGGGCTGTTTTTAATAGCGTTTGGCGCTTACCTAGCAAACTGGTGGGTAGGGCTGCAAAAGTTAGAGCGCGTTGGTGCTAAGTTTTGGCGCTATATCAGTCCGCTGACTCAAAGAGTAATTCCTGTTGTTCGAGTATATCAGGCTGCTTTATTGGGTATTCTTTGGGGCTGGTTACCTTGTGGTTTGGTATATTCTGCGCTCGCCTTGTCGTTTACCCAGTCGACAGTCACTCAGGGTGTGCTACTGATGTTATTCTTTGGTTTTGGCACTTTGCCAATGCTGATGATAATGGCGGGCATGTCAGTTAAAGTTGCGGCATTCGCTAAACATAAAGTTACCAGAAATATTCTAGGAATGGTGATTATAGCAATAGGCGTACTGACTTTCTTGGGGCTTATGCCTGGTCATGGTAATCATCATGACCATCATGGTCATAAGCAAAATGTTAATCAACAGTCTAAGAATACTGCATTAGTCATTGAGGTTCAGCAATTCAACCCAAATGCAAATCACCAGAATCATTCGAGTCATCATTAGTTTGTTGTCTATATAATTCAATGCATGGTTTTTCTGTGCTAATCTCGGAGTTATCATTGCAATACACTGCTCGTATAGTACATAGAACCTTGCAAATCAGAGCAACATCTCATTAACACTATTACTCATAATCTATATAGGAGAATCAATATGATCCTTTATCAGTATCCAAAATGCAGCACTTGTAGAAAAGCTGTGAACTATTTAAAAGCGCAGGGCGTTGAGTTTGACGCTATTGATATCACTGAGCAGCCACCCACAAAAGAAGAGCTTTTGATGATGTTGGAGAATTATCAAGGAGAGATTCGTAAACTGTTTAACACCTCTGGGGTACAGTATCGGGAGTTAAATCTTAAAGCGAAACTACCAGACCTGACGACCGGTCAAGCTATTGATCTATTGTCAGGGAATGGGAAATTAATCAAACGCCCGTTTATATTAACTAGTGATAATCGTGGTTTTGTAGGATTTAAAGAGATGGAATGGAGCACTTTGCTCTAAGTGATTTTTTAAAGCAGTTTTTGCTTGAATGGCAATATCAATACGAACAGTAGGAGTCTTAGAGATGATAAGTATGAGTAAAAAAATTTTGACTGGTGCGGCTGTCTTGCTAGTAATAGCGCAGACCAATATCTGTTTTGCGAATGAGTCGGATGCCACAGTGCATCCAGAGCTAAGGGCTTATCAAGCGCCTGAAGTAGGTATGGAGCGATTTGTAATTGCATTGCCAGAAAAGAGCAGGGCAGAGGAAGGCAATTACAAAGTGGAGATTATACCCGGTAAGTTGATGGAAACAGATGGGGTTAATTATAACTTTGTAAATTACCAGCTAGAGACTAGGGTGGTTCAAGGCTGGGGCTACACTTATTATCAAATTTCGGGTGCAGGCGAGCAAGGCAGTACATTAATTGGAGTAGACCCTAATGCCCCTAAAAAAACAGAGTTTGTTGCAGGGCAGAGTCTTTTGGTGAATTACAACAGTCGTTTGCCGTTGGTTGTTTATGGACCAACAGGCTCGGTTGTACGATATAAGATTTGGCAGACATCAGTGACTGCTCAGCAAATACCTAGAGGGTAGCGTATGGCATTAGTCTTCTCACAGTGTTGGGTTATGGGAAATTTTTAATGATATAAATAATGCTATAAAAATTGTTGATACCGATGAAAATAAAAGCCGACTTGTTTCGGCTTTTATTCACAAAAAATCTACCGTGCGGCTAGAATCAAAGTTATAAATTTGATAG
>CAKMZF010000001.1:46970-61316 GCA_929200405.1 uncultured Gammaproteobacteria bacterium
TTTTATTCACAAAAAATCTACCGTGCGGCTAGAATCAAAGTTATAAATTTGATAGACTGCGCGTGATTAATAAGAATGCTAGGATTGGCTAAAAATATTTTAAAAGTCTAAGCTTTCATCACCTAAGATTTACTGGAGTCATTATGACTGACGGCTTTTTGAGTCAGTATTTTCCCGTTTTACTATTTATGGCAATTGGCTTGGCGATTGGCGTAGTGCCCTTGTTAATGGGTTTCTTGCTTGGCCCAAGACGGCCTGATGAACAAAAGAACTCTCCCTATGAGTGTGGTTTTGAACCCATGGGTGATTCTCGTATGCAGTTTGATGTTCGCTTCTATCTCGTGGCGATATTATTTATTATTTTCGATCTGGAAATTGCCTTTATGTTTCCATGGGCAGTTGCATTAGATAGCATTGGTATAGCAGGCTTCGTTGCGATGGCTATATTCTTGGTGATTCTAACCGTTGGTTTCATATATGAGTGGAAGAAAGGAGCTCTAGAATGGGAGTAGAAGGTTTACTCGATAAGGGCTTTGTTACAACTTCTGCGGATAAGTTGATCAATTGGGCGCGAACTGGTTCTATGTGGTCTATGACCTTTGGTCTGGCATGTTGTGCGGTAGAGATGATGCATGCTGCGGCATCGCGTTATGATCTTGATCGAATAGGTATGTTTTTTCGCCCAAGTCCAAGACAATCTGATGTAATGATTGTCGCGGGAACTTTGGTGAATAAAATGGCACCGCCCTTACGTAAGGTTTATGATCAAATGGCAGAGCCGCGCTGGGTGATCTCTATGGGTTCTTGTGCGAATGGTGGTGGTTATTATCATTACTCCTATGCCGTGGTTAGAGGTTGCGATCGAATAGTTCCAGTAGATGTTTATGTGCCTGGCTGCCCTCCAGCGGCAGAAGCATTGTTCTACGGAATATTGCAGTTGCAAAAGAAAATTAGACGAACCAATACTATTGCCAGAATACCAGAAGCAGAGCCTGCTAAATTGGCAGAGAGTGCATAACTATGACTTATGATTTTAGTCAAACCAATCAGGCTTTGCTTGAAAATCTGCGGAGTCACTTTGGTGGCAAGGTACAGCAAGCAGCACTTGAACTAGGAGATGTGCAGCTAGAAGTAGCGGATACTGATTTGCTTGAAGTGATGAAAGAGTTGCGCGATCTACCGCAGTTTTCTTTTTCGCTTTGTGTAGATGTATGCGGAGTGGATTATCTTGGTTATGGTCAAGCTGAGTGGTCAGGTGATAAAAGCACTAGCGGTTTTAGTCGAGCTAGTGCAAAGCAAAATCTAACAACAGTAAGTGAAGACCAGAAAATGCAACCTCGTCGATTTGCGGTTGTTTATCATTTGCTATCGGTTGAGTTAAATCACAGATTGCGCGTCAAAACTTTTCCGGTAGATATTGATTTGCCAGTTGTGCCGTCGATGCATGATATTTGGCCAGGCGTTAACTGGTTTGAGCGTGAAGTCTACGATATGTATGGCATTAGATTTGACGGGCACCCTGACTTGCGAAGAATTTTGACGGACTATGGTTTTGAGGGGCATCCGTTCCGTAAAGATTTTCCGCTCTCTGGTTACGTTGAGATGGTCTATGACGAGACTGAAAAAAGAGTGAAGTACCAACCAGTAGATGTGGAAACTAGAGTATTAGTACCTCGTACGATTCGCGAGCGCAGCAAACGGCCTGCTTCTCCTGCAGTTGTAGATGAAGCACAGGCTGCCCAAGAGACGCCTGCTACTTAGTAGTTACGAGATATCACAGAGTAAAACATGCCTGAAATTAAAAACTACAGTATTAACTTTGGCCCTCAGCATCCTGCTGCGCACGGTGTACTTCGTCTTATTCTTGAGATGGACGGAGAGGTCATAGAAAAAGCAGATCCGCATATTGGACTGTTGCATCGTGGCACAGAAAAACTCGCGGAATCTAAGCCATATAATCAAAGCATTGGCTATATGGATAGGCTTGATTATGTCTCTATGATGTCAAATGAGCACGGCTATGTGCTGGCAATAGAGAAGCTATTAGGCATAGCTCCACCAAAAAGAGCGCAATATATTCGTGTTTTGTTTGATGAGCTCACAAGAATTAGAAATCACTTGATGTGGATTGGTGCGCATGCCCTAGACTGCGGTGCAATGGCTGTCTTTTTATACGCTTTTCGTGAACGTGAAGAATTGATGGATATGTATGAGGCAGTATCAGGTGCGCGTATGCATGCTACCTATTATCGCCCAGGCGGTGTCTATAGAGACTTGCCAGAAAAAATGCCGCAGTATGATAAGAGTAAATATCGTAGTAAAAGCCGTTTAAAAAAGATTAACAAAAATCGCCAAGGTGGTTTGTTAGATTTTATCGAAGATTTTGCTATACGCTTTCCGGGTTTAATCGACGAGTATGAAACGCTATTGACAGATAACCGAATTTGGAAGCAACGTACCGTTGGGATTGGTGTGGTTGATGCAGATCGTGCAAAAGCTCTAGGTTTTACTGGACCGATGTTAAGAGGCTCTGGTGTAGCTTGGGATTTGCGTAAAACTCAGCCCTATGAAGTTTATGATGAATTAGACTTCCAAATACCGGTAGGTAAAAGTGGTGATTGTTATGATCGTTATTTGGTACGTGTTAATGAAATGCGAGAGTCTACTAAGATCATTCGTCAGTGTATTGATTGGCTTAGACAGAATCCCGGGCCTGTGATGGTAGAAGACCACAAAATAGCGCCTCCTTCACGAGTGGATATGAAAGAGAGCATGGAAGCGATGATACATCACTTCAAATTGTTCTCCGAAGGCTATACGGTACCAGAAGGTGAAGCGTATGCGGCAATAGAACATCCTAAAGGTGAGTTTGGTGTGTATATGATTTCTGATGGAGCCAACAAGCCCTTCCGAGTGAAAATTAGACCGCCGGGCTTTGTGCATCTATCTGCTATGGATGAAATGTCCAAGGGTCATATGTTAGCAGATGTTGTTGCGCTAATCGGAACAATGGATGTGGTATTTGGTGAGATTGATAGATAGTCACTCTGTACTATCTACTCATTGATTAAGAATTTAAGAAGGCAATTTGATGAACGAAACCTCTATTTCAGTAGATGCATTGCAGAGCACCCAAGTGGTTGAGCTCTCAGAGCACGTGCGTCAAGATATTGACGCATGGTTGCAGCGCTATCCTGATGATCAAAAACAGTCAGCTGTTTTAGCCGCATTGCGCGCAGTGCAACACGAAAATAAAGGTTTTTTAACTACACCGTTAATGAATGCTGTTGCTGACTATTTAGATATGCCTAAAATTGCAGTCTATGAAGTTGCTAGCTTCTATTCTATGTTTGAAACTAAACCTGTTGGAGAACACTGCATTGCAGTTTGCACGAATATCTCCTGCATGCTAAAAGGTGGTTACGACATTCTGCATCATATCGAGAAAAAGCTAGGTATTAAGGTGGGTGAGAGTAGTGAAGATGGTAAGTTTTTCCTTAAAAAGGAAGAAGAGTGTCTTGCTGCCTGTGCTGGTGCTCCGATGATGCAAGTCAATCATGTTTATTTTGAAGATTTAACCGAGGCTAAAGTGGATGAAATTTTAGATAACGTTGAGTCATTGGCGGCACATCATGGCTAATCAAGTTTGTTTTACCACTTTAGATCATGCTAAGCCTTGGTCTATGGAAGCTTATTTGGCTATCGGTGGCTATGAAGCGCTAAAGAAAGTTTATTCTGGTGAGCTTTCTCCAGAGCAAGTTATTGAAGAGGTTAAGCTCGCGAATCTACGTGGTCGTGGGGGGGCTGGCTTCCCAGCAGGTGTTAAATGGAGCTTTATGCCTCGTACAGCGCCGGTGCAGAAATATTTGGTTTGTAACTCAGATGAGTCTGAGCCTGGTACCTGTAAAGACAGAGATATATTGCGTTTTAATCCGCATTCTCTTGTTGAGGGTATGGCTATCGCGGCTTATGCCATGGGTGCGACAGTTGGCTACAATTATATGCGTGGTGAATTCTTAGATGAGCCATCGATACATTTTGAACAAGCCGTTAAAGAAGCCTATGACGCTGGCTTCTTGGGCAAAAATATTTTGGGTAGTGGTATAGATTTTGATCTGTATGGAAGTTTAGGTGCCGGTGCGTATATCTGTGGTGAAGAGACTGCACTACTGGAGTCTTTAGAAGGCAAGAAAGGCCAGCCTAGATTTAAACCTCCATTTCCTGCAAATGTTGGACTTTATGGTAAGCCAACTACTATTAATAATTGTGAGACATTGGCATCTGTTCCTGCGATTATTAGGAATGGTGGCGAATGGTTTAAAGAGCTTGGTGTCGAAAATGCAGGTGGTGAGAAGCTATTTTCAATGTCTGGTCATTTAGAAAAAGCAGGCAATTTTGAAATTCCGATGGGGACACCATTTAAAGATCTCCTGGCTATGGCTGGTGGTGTTTGGAAAGGTCGCAAACTAAAGGCAGTCATTCCCGGTGGTTCATCTGTGCCAGTAGTGCCAGCAGAAGCAATGCTTGAAGCTACTATGGATTATGACGGCATTATCAAAGCGGGTTCAATGCTCGGTTCTGGTGCGGTGATTTGTATGGATGAAACCACAGATATGGTAAAGATGTTACGCCGAATTTCTCAGTTTTATTTCTCAGAGAGTTGCGGTCAGTGTACACCTTGTCGTGAAGGTACGGGTTGGTTATATCGATTGCTTTGCAGAATAACCGATGGACAAGGGCGACCGGAAGACTTAGAGGTGTTGCAAAAAGTTGCTAAGCAGATAGAAGGACGTACTATCTGTGCCTTAGGTGATGCAGCAGCGTGGCCTGTAGGTGGAATGTTAAAGCATTATCGCCACGAATTTGAATATTATATTGAGCATGGACGCAGTATGGTCGAAGGTTCGACAGATGCTGGTTATAGCTACGAATAAGCGAGCCATTAATGACTGAAGTGACACAAACAGATATGGTTACCATCGAGGTAGATGGTCAATCGCTACAAGCAAAGAAAGGTTCAATGTTAATTGAAGCCACAGATGCAGCTGGTATTACAGTTCCACGTTTTTGCTATCACCCTAAATTATCGGTAGCAGCAAACTGCCGTATGTGCCTAGTAGAGGTAGAGCGCGCTCCTAAGCCTTTACCAGCCTGTGCTACGCCGATTATGGATGGCATGAAAGTAATGACAAAGTCTGCTAAAGCTATAGATGCCCAACGTGGTACTATGGAGTTTTTGCTGATTAATCACCCCTTAGATTGCCCTGTTTGTGATCAGGGTGGAGAATGTGAACTACAGGACTTATCAGTTGCACATGGTGGTTCCTCTTCTCGTTATGCTGAAGAGAAAAGAGCGGTAACTGAAAAAAATATCGGACCACTCGTTGCCACTGAAATGACGCGTTGTATTCATTGTACCCGCTGTGTGCGATTTGGCGATGAAGTTGCTGGTTTACGAGAAATGGGCGCTGTGAACCGTGGCGAGCATGTTGAGATTGGCACTTATGTCGAAAAATCTCTTACCAGTGAGCTATCGGGTAACATTATTGACATTTGCCCAGTCGGTGCTTTAACTGCTAAACCTAGTCGATTTGCTGGCAGGTCTTGGGAGTTTATTCAGCATGCTGCTGTGTCGCCACATGATGGTGTTGGTTCTAATTTATATCTGCATACATTGCGTGGTAAAATTGTCAGAGCGGTTTCTCGTGAAGCCGATGCAATCAACGAAACTTGGATATCAGATAGAGACAGATTCTCTTATGAAGCAATCTCAAGTGCAAACAGAGTATTAGTGCCAAGTGCTGCTGATGATCAAGATTTAGAATGGAATGATGCTTTAGAGATTGTCAGAAAACAGTTGCAGGAGTGCATTGATAAAGACGGCGCTGATGCTGTTGGCATTGTACTATCACCTAATACCTCTCAGGAAGAAGCGTTCTTATTAAAACGTATTGCAGACCACCTTGGTATAGAGGCAATTGATTATAGGTTGCGTCAGCAAGATTTCAGATCTGCTAATTCACAGCAAGAATATCTGCCATGGTTAGGGCAATCTATAGCAGAGTTGGAAGATAATGCTGCAATGTTGATGATTAGCAGTAACATTCGCTATGATCAACCATTGCTAGGACATCGTGTAAGAAAAGCGGCCTTGAAAGGTGCGAAAGTATTTTCATTATCTACTCAGAATTATGAGTTTACCTTCCCTTATGAGTCGACTATCGCTGCTGGCAAGCAATTATTAAGTCAGCTGGCAGCTATAGCAGTTGCTGCTGCTAAGCAGAGTTCTACTAGTGTCTCTATCCCAGAGTTGATAATAGAGCTTGCTAAAGAAACAGTGGATCAAGCAAAAGTTGACGCAGTTGTTGCTGCGCTTAATACTGAAGGTAATACCTCGGTATTACTTGGCGCAGAAGCTATTTCTGATGTTGATTTTTCTATTATTGAACAATGCGCCAAAATTATTGCAGTAGCGACAGATTCAGCGCTAGCGCATTTAGCCACAGGTAGTAACAACACTGGTTTGGCAATGCTTGAGGTGGCAGGCAGTCAAAATATCAGTGATATGGTTACTAAACCTAAGAAAGCTTATGTGCTATGGGGCGTAAACCCTGCACTAGATTGTATTGCAGGCGCAGAGTTTACAGCTGCACTACAGCAGGCGGATATAGTTATCGCAGCTACGGCATTTAACAGTGATGTACTAAAGTCAGTTGCTAGTGTTATTTTGCCAATTACCGCGTTTGGTGAGTTTGCTGGTACTTCGGTGAATTTAGCGGGTATGGCGCAGTCAACAAGAGGAGCGCAACTCCCTAGCGGCAAGTCACGTTCTGGGTGGCGCGTAGCGAGAGTGTTAGCTAACCTATTCTCTGTGCCGAGTTGTGATTTCTCGGATATTGCGGAACTACAGCAGGAAATTGACTCCGTTATTGCTGAAAAATCACCATCCAGCCCTACGGTTGATTCTAATCAGTACTCTGTAAATGCTGGTGACTCGCTTGTCATCGCCGGTGGGGTTGGCATTTATCAAATAGATGATTTAGTTCGAAATGCTGAAGCATTGCAGCAAACCGCTCTTGCGAACGTTCGTACTGTCAGAATTAGTCCAAGCACTGCCGCTGAGTGTGGCGTTGCACAGGGTGATATTGTCACTTTACGCTCGGATGGTGGCGAAGTTGCTTTGATGGTAGAAATTGACGGCTCAGTTGCTGAGAAGGCTTTGGTCATTATGCAAGGCACACCGGAGGCCGCTATGTTGGGACTTTCAAAAGCGGTGGCTGTGGTTAAAGGAGGCTCGTTATGATGGAAGGTTTAGGTGTTCTGATTTGGACACTGGTTAAAATCCTAGCCGTTCTTTTACCACTGCTAGGTTGCGTTGCTTATTTAACGTTAGCAGAAAGAAAAGTGCTTGGTTACATGCATGCTCGTATCGGACCTAATCAAGTTGGTCCTAAAGGTCTATTGCAGCCAATCGCTGATGCTGTTAAATTGATGTTTAAAGAATTGATCTTGCCATCTGATGCGAACAAGTTTTTATTTGTATTAGCGCCTGTTTTGTCTATTGCCCCAGCATTGGTCGCATGGTCAGTTATTCCATTTGGCGATGGCTTGGTATTGGCTGACATTAACGCGGGTTTATTATTTTTATTGGCAATGACTTCTATCGGTGTTTATGGCGTTATTATTGCGGGTTGGGCTTCAAACTCTAAATATGCGTTATTGGGGGCGATTCGTTCTGCAGCTCAAATCATCTCTTATGAATTGGCCATGGGCTTTTGCTTAGTTGGCGTGTTAATGATGTCTAAATCACTTAACATCAGTGATATCGTGCAAAACCAAGCTGGCCATGCTGGTAACTGGTATTGGTTGCCGTTGTTTCCATTATTTATTACCTATTTTATTTCTGGTGTCGCAGAAACCAACCGTGCGCCATTTGATGTGGCAGAAGGGGAGTCTGAGATTGTTGCCGGCTTCCACGTTGAGTATTCAGGCATGGGCTTTGCGGTATTCTTCTTGGCAGAGTATGCCAATATGATTTTAATCAGTGCACTTTGTGCAATCATGTTTTTGGGTGGTTGGTACTCTCCATTTCCTGAGACTTGGGATTATATAGGAGCTGGTGGTGTTCATTGGCTAGCGATTAAGACTAGTATTCTATTATTCTTTATGATCTGGTTCAGAGCGTCTTTCCCTCGTTATCGCTATGACCAAATTATGCGATTGGGCTGGAAGATACTGATTCCAGTCACTCTGGTATGGATTTTCGTTATGGGCTTTGCTATCGCGATTAATAAATCACCAGCACTCGAAATGACTGTCTTAGCTATATTGTTTATAGTCGGGCTAATCAGCGTCATTATTAGCCCTAAGGGTAAGTTTGGTATAGCGAATCGCCATTATGCTAATCATTCGACCGCCACTGTTGAACAGGAGCAAGGAAAGTGAATAAACTAGCCACTTATTTCAAGACGTTCTCTCTTTGGGAGCTACTACAAGGCTTGGGTCTCACATTTCGTACTGGTGTGCAGGCCAAACCGACTATTCAATATCCGGTTGAAAAAGCACCTCAGTCTCCAAGATTTAGAGGATTGCATGCGTTAAGACGTTATCCCAATGGTGAAGAGCGTTGTATTGCTTGTAAACTTTGCGAGGCAGTATGCCCAGCGCTAGCTATTACAATTGACAGCGAAGAGAGAGAAGATGGTACCCGTAGAACTACAAGATACGAGATTGATCTTTTTAAATGTATTTACTGTGGCTTTTGTGAGGAAGCATGTCCAGTAGACTCAATTGTTGAAACCGATATACATGAATATCACTTTGAACTGGCAGGCCAACAAATAATGACTAAAGACAAGTTATTAGCTATTGGTGATAAGTTTGAAGATCGCATATCAGAAGCGAAAGCTGCTGATGCGCCATACCGTTAATAGAGAGTAGAAATGTTTCAAACCATTTTGTTTTATCTTTTTGCCATTGTACTAATACTGGCAGCTCTGCGTGTGATCACAGAGAAAAATGCGGTACATGCCGTCCTATACCTTGTACTTTGTTTCTTTAATAGCGCTGTACTGTGGATGCTTATTGAGGTTGAGTTCTTAGCAATCACTTTAGTATTAGTCTATGTAGGCGCAGTTATGGTGCTGTTCCTATTTGTTGTGATGATGCTGGAAGTTAATCTGGCGGCAACTAAAGAGGGTTATGCGAAATATTTACCAGTTGCTTTATTAGTTGCCGGAGTAATCGTTGTAGAGCTTGGATTGGTGCTAGTAGGCGGCAAATTTTCAGAAATGACATTAGCCAATGCACCTGCGATTACCGCAGACGGTGTAGGCAATACGCAATTTCTAGGCGAGCAGATGTACACTAACTATTTATATCCGTTTGAGCTTGCGGCAGTTATCTTACTTATTGCGATGGTTGCAGCGATTACCTTAACGCACAGACGTAGACCGAATAGTAAATATATTGATCCAGCTGTACAGATTAGCCGTCAACCGGAGGGTCGAGTGGTTATGCATGACATTAAGCCAAGTGATTTTAGTGTACCTGAAGTTAAGGACGTTGAAGAAGCTGCCTCAACAAACGAGAAGGATAGTTAAATATGACACTTTCAGCCTATCTGATGCTATCTGCTATTCTTTTTTGTATAGCGGTTGCCGGGATTTTCATTAATCGTAAAAATTTGATTGTGCTTTTGATGTGCATCGAATTGATGTTGCTTGCTGTGAACTTTAACTTTATTGCCTTTTCAAGATTTATGGGCGATATGAGTGGGCAGATTTTTGTATTTTTTATATTAACTGTTGCTGCAGCAGAAGCAGCGATTGGTTTAGCTATTCTCGTGGTGCTCTTCCGTAATCGTCGGAGCATTAATGTTGGCGAGCTAAATGAGATGAAAGGATAACTATGAAAGCTATCTATTTAGCTGCAGTCTTATTCCCGCTATTTGGCTCAGTGCTAGCGGGGTTATGGGGCAATAAACTAGGACGCAAAAACTCACACCGAGTAACCATTTTGGGTGTTGGTGTCGCCTTTGCTATGTCATTGCTTACGTTAAATCATCATGTGTTTGGTGGTGCTGCCTCATTTGATGAGACGCTGTACCAATGGGCAACAATAGGTAATCTAACCATAGAAGTCGGTTTTCTAGTAGATAACTTAACGGCCATTATGATGTGTGTCGTGACTTCTGTGTCTTTAATGGTGCATATCTACACTATTGGTTATATGGAGCACGATCCGGGTTATCAGCGTTTCTTTAGTTATATCTCATTATTTACCTTCTCAATGCTGATGTTGGTAATGAGCAATAACTTCATGCAGTTGTTTTTTGGCTGGGAAGCAGTTGGATTGGTTTCATACCTACTCATCGGATTTTGGCATACTAAGCCTTCAGCAATTTTTGCTAATATGAAAGCATTTTTGGTCAACAGAGTCGGTGACTTTGGTTTCCTATTAGGTATAGCGGTTGTGTTGCTATATTTTGGTAGCCTTCATTACGCAGAAGTCTTTGCTGGTTTAGAAACGCAGAAAGAAACTACAATGCCATTATTTGGTAATGATATTTCGATATTCACTGTCGCTTGTATCTTATTATTTATTGGTGCTATGGGTAAATCTGCGCAGGTGCCACTGCATGTTTGGTTGCCAGACTCAATGGAAGGCCCCACGCCTATTTCTGCCTTGATACACGCTGCGACAATGGTAACCGCTGGTATCTTTATGGTCGCCAGAATGTCACCTATGTTTGAATTAAGTGAAACAGCTCTAAGTTTTGTAATGATCATTGGTGCAACAACAGCACTGTTTATGGGGCTATTAGGTATCATTCAAAATGATATTAAAAGAGTAATTGCGTATTCCACACTTTCACAATTAGGTTATATGACTGTAGCGCTAGGTGTTTCAGCTTATTCAGCTGCTATCTTCCATTTAATGACACATGCTTTCTTTAAAGCATTGCTATTTTTAGGGGCAGGCTCAGTAATTATAGCCATGCATCATAAGCAAGATATTTGGGAAATGGGTGGTCTGTGGAAAAAAATGCCTATCACATGGATTACATCGTTATTAGGCACTTTAGCGCTTATTGGCTTCCCATTCTTCGCAGGTTTCTACTCGAAAGACGCGATAATAGAAGCAACCAAAGCATCTCATATTTTTGGCCATCAATATGCTTATTGGGCAGTTTTACTTGGCGTCTTTATAACCAGCTTCTATTCATTTAGATTGTATTTTGTGGTTTTTCATGGCAAACCTCGCATGGATGAAGAGACCTTATCACACGTACATGAAACACCGTGGGTAGTTACCCTTCCTTTAGTATTGCTCGCAATACCTTCAGTGATAATAGGCGCGTTAAGCATTGACTCTATGCTATTCGGTGGTGTTTTGGCAGAAGCTATTCATGTGGATCATCATCACGATGTATTGCATCACTTAAAAGAGCATTTTCATGATTGGAAATCATTTGCCCTGCACGGCTTCCAAACGGTTCCTTTTTACTTGGCAGCTGCAGGCTTCTTAACTGCCTTTGCACTCTATGGAATCAACGTAAATATCGGTAGATCTTTTGGTGAAAAATTGAAAAACATGCCAGTTGGCAAGCAGTTATACGCTTTGCTAGATAACAAATATGGCTTTGATAGTTTTAACCAAAATGTACTCTCTAAAGGTGCGGTTATTATAGGGCATGAGCTCTGGCAAAAGATTGACGCTACGATTATTGACGGTTTCCTTGTTAATGGAACCTCTAAACTTATTGGCGCTGTCAGTGCTATTGTTCGCAAATTACAAACAGGCTTGTTATACCACTACGCATTTGCAATGATTGTAGGTTTGGTTCTTGCGCTGTCTTGGTTACTTATTAATTAATTGGTTAGGATTTGATTGAATGGATTTCCCAATACTTAGCATTTTAATCTGGCTGCCAATTTTCGGTGGGGCTTTGGTTGCATTTCGCTCAGCAAGTGCTGACAGTGCACAGCGTATCGCTGAAATTATAGGTGCTGTAACGCTAGCACTCTGTATCCCAATGATGTTTATGTTTGATAGTAGCACTGCTGACTATCAAATGGTGGAGCGGTTTACTTGGATTTCTTATTTCGGCATTGAGTATTATCTCGGTATAGATGGTATTTCAATGCCGTTAATTGCTTTGACAACTCTTATGAGTTTGGTTGTATTGATATTGGCAAGGCGGTCAGTTTCTAAGTCAAGAGGGCAGTACCTTGCTTGTTTTTTAGTGATGGAAGGACTAATGATAGGTGTCTTTGCAGCACTAGATTCTTTATTCTTCTATGTATTCTTTGAGGCAATGCTGATTCCGATGTTCTTGGTTATCGGTATTTGGGGTGGGCCAAACCGCGTTTATGCCACAATAAAGTTTTTCTTGTACACTTTCCTAGGTTCAGTATTCATGCTAATTGCGCTGATTTACATGCGTAGCCAGACGGGTAGCTTTGAAATTGCTGGTTTCTATACTTTGCCATTGAGTTTTTCAGCTCAAGCTTGGATATTCTTCGCCTTCCTATTTGCTTTTGCGGTAAAAGTGCCGATGTGGCCAGTCCATACATGGTTGCCAGATGCTCACGTAGAAGCACCTACAGGCGGCTCTATAATACTAGCTGCTATTACCTTAAAAATCGGTGGTTATGGGTTCCTAAGGTTTATACTGCCAATCGTACCAGACGCGGCTAGCTATTTCGCACCATTGATTATCGGCATGTCTTTAGTGGCTGTAGTTTATATAAGTCTAATTGCTTTAGTGCAACAAGACATGAAAAAACTTGTCGCATATTCCTCTATTGCTCATATGGGCTTTGTAACCTTAGGTTTTTTCCTTATTTATCCTATTTTAGGTCTTGGTGGTGATAACACTTTAGCTGCAGCAGGTGCTGATGGATCCCGACTTGCATTAAGTGGTGCTATGATTCAAATGATCTCACATGGTTTTATCTCTGGTGCTATGTTCATGTGCATTGGTGTTTTATACGACCGCGTGCATTCTAGAAATATTGCTGACTATGGTGGTGTACTATCTCATATGCCTAAGTACGGTGCATTCGCGATATTTTTTGCTATGGCCAACGCAGGTTTGCCAGGTACATCAGGGTTTGTTGGTGAATTTATGGTTATATTGGCAGCGTTGCAAGCAAATTTCTGGATCGCATTTTTAGCGGCGTTGACACTAATTTTAGGAGCAGCGTATACATTATGGTTGGTTAAAAGAGTGTTACTCGGACCAGTTGAATTAGAACATGTAAAGAACTTGCTTGATCTTGATAAAATTGAATATGGCTTACTCGCAATCCTTGCTATTTTCACACTATTATTAGGGCTTTGGCCACAACCATTAGTAAACGTTATGTCAGCTACCTTAGATCAGGTAGTTCAATTGGCACTTGTGTCTAAGCTGTAAAGGAAAACCATGAACCAGACAGTATTCTCTATGGCTGAACTTCAGTATTTATTACCAGAGATTATCCTCTTTGTTGGTGGCTGTGTAGTCTTATTGTTAGACGCATTTGGCAAAGACGCGAAGAAGTTTTCTAGCTACCTGCTATCTCAGAGTATTTTAGTTGCAGCTTTAATCGCGGCTATTATTACTTGCTACAGTGATAGTGTTATATTGCAAAACCACTATCAAAGTGACGCATTAGGCTGGACAACTAAAATTGCCATCTTAGCAATTAGTATCCCTGTCCTCTCCTACGTTAAAGACTTCATGCTCGGACATGAAATCTATAAAAGTGAGTTTTATGTATTAGGTATATACAGTGTGCTTGGTATGCTAGTGATGAGTAATGCAGCTAGTTTACTGGTTCTTTATCTTGGCCTAGAAATGCTTGCCTTGAGCACTTATGTATTAGTGGCATTTGATCGCAACTCTGGGAATGGCTCTGAAGCAGCTATGAAGTATTTTGTACTTGGGGCAGTTGCTAGTGGACTAATACTCTATGGTATGTCAATGGCGTACGGTGCTACAGGTACGCTACAGCTAACAGATATTGCTGCGAAAACATCTGAGGTTGTAACCAATGGTCAACTTGTTTCCAACTTACCGCTTATGTTGGCGATGGTCTTCTTATTAGCAGGTATACTATTTAAACTAGGCGCTGTTCCATTCCATATGTGGGTGCCTGATGTCTATCAAGGTGCTCCTGCAAGCTCAGTCGCTATGATGAGTGCAGCTCCTAAGATTGCTGCTTTTGTTATGCTGCTTAGAGTGTTGATAGAGGGCTTTAGTTCTGCAATACAAGATTGGCAGCCGATATTAATATTAGTGGCAACTTTGTCTATAATCTTCGGAAATCTTATCGCGATTATGCAGACAGAAATAAA
>CAKMZF010000002.1 GCA_929200405.1 uncultured Gammaproteobacteria bacterium
GGTAAACGGCTTGTGAAGATAAACAATATTGAACAAGTTGGTCACTATGCTATTAAAATCTTCTTTGATGATGGCCATGATTCCGGATTGTATAGCTGGGATTATTTATATGTTATTGGCAAAAACCAAGCACAGCTCTGGAAAGATTATCTTTATGCATTAGAAACCTCCGGAAGCAACCGTTAAGCTCAAAGACCTGCGACCTGCCATCACAAATTTTCGCAGGTCTTTTCCGAAGCCCTACAACTCGCTGCCAACTGTCTCAATATCTCTATCAATGATATGATATTGCTATATTTGAATTAATTTAGAATTAGAGATTTCCTAGATATGAGCGATAAAACCCATTTTGGTTACCAAACCATTGATGCATCAGAAAAAGTTCAACGCGTTGGAGAAGTGTTCTCTTCTGTCGCCAGGAACTATGACATTATGAATGATGTCATGTCATTTGGCATTCATCGGATCTGGAAAAAAATCACTATTAATCACGCCAAACTACGAAAAGGCGAGTCTGTTTTAGATCTTGCTAGCGGCACTGGCGATCTAGCAAGAGCCTATTTAGAAGCGGTTGGCTCTCAAGGTCGTGTTGTGATGACGGATATTAACCCTGACATGCTCGCAGAAGGCAGAAAGCGCTGTCTGCAACTTGGTGTAGCACATAAGCTTGAATTCGCAATCGTCAATGCAGAGCAAATACCCTTTGAGGACAACAGCTTTGATTGTGTGTCTATTAGCTTTGGACTGCGCAATGTAACTGACAAAGACCAAGCGCTGCGAGAAATGCACCGTATACTCAAGCCCGGTGGCAGAGCATTGATTTTGGAGTTCTCGCAAACTAATGAGCTAGTCAAACCTTTCTATGATTTCTACTCATTTAACATTTTACCCAAAATGGGGAAATTAATCGCCAACGATGAAGAAAGCTATCAATACCTAGCCGAAAGCATCCGCATGCACCCTGACCAGAAGACATTGAAGTCAATGATGGACAATGCAGGCTTTGGTCAGACCAGCTATATGGATCTAACCTTTGGTATTTGCGCGGTTCATCGTGGATACAAGTTAAGCTAGCAGCAAACGCTATGGATAATCGACAATCAACAAACTCAGAGAATCGCGCTCTGAACACAGAATACAACGAGACTGATAACGAACCAAATTTACCACCTGTTTTTACGATTTTAAATTTTGTTATCAACGCCGCCCTCCAGCAAATCACTGTTGATCAAGCCTTGTTAGAAGCTCTCTCTAGTACAAGTTGCAGAGTCAAGCTACGCGGTTTTCCAACCATTGACATCGCCTTTCAACAAAGCGACATTCTACTGCTGCCCACACGTGAAAGTCGTGATATCTCGCTATTAATTGAAACCGATTTAGAAACTCTAAAAAATTTAGCGGGTACCGGCTATGCACCACCGGGTAAATTAAAAATGAGCGGAGATATGGGCATTGCTCAGAACATTCAAAAACTGGCTAAATCAGTTGATATAGACTGGGAAGGCATATTAGCCAATTTCGTCGGCAATATACCCGCATATTTACTGACTAAACAAGGCAAAAAGTTTTCTCAATGGGGGCAAGGCGTTGGCAATGCCAAAGCCGAGTCTGTGGTAGAATATCTGCTCTACGAAAAACAAATTTTAGTCTCACAACCAGAGTGGAAAAAGCTAAGATTAGAAACCGATCTACTGCTTGATCGAGTCGAACGAGCACATGCGAAAGCCGCTCTGCTTAAAACACAGCTACAGTCCTCATAATTATTATCATTCTCAATGACCAGACAACACTAAACACTTAAAGATGCCGCACGCTCCCCACTATCGAAAACGCCCGATTGCTCGGTTTACCCTTTGGTTCCGAATTTTTAAGATGCAATGGCTAGCTGCTTGCTATGGCTTAGATGACATCTTATTTTCTTTGCCACTACTAAAGCCACTAGCAGCTTTACGTTGGATTTTCCCATGGAACTGGTTCTCTCGACAAAAGAAATTAAGCCGCGCCAAAAGATTACGGTTATTTCTAGAGCGCTGCGGTCCAATTTACGTCAAACTAGGACAAGCGCTCTCCACACGAGAAGACCTTATTCCTTCTGATATCATTATTGAATTAGCAAAATTGCAAGATAATGTGCCACCGTTTGACGGTGAAATTGCTAAAAAACTTATCGAGAAAAGCTATGAACAGACAATTGAGCAACTATTTGCCAGCTTTGACACTCAACCTTTAGCATCTGCCTCTATAGCACAGGTTCACCCCGCCACCCTGCACAGCGGCGAAGATGTCGTTATAAAAGTGCTCAGACCGAAGATCAAACGCATCATAAAGCGTGATATTGAAGTGCTGTACGCCCTAGCCACCTTAGCAGAACAATATTCAGAGCAATCTCGCCGCCTCAGGTTAGTAGAAGTTGTGGAGGAGTACGACAAGACTATTACTGACGAGCTAAACCTAATGCACGAGGCCGCCAATGCTTCGCAGCTAAAACGCAACTTTGTTGACTCCAATGTCATTTATGTACCCGAGATACATTGGGACTATGCTAGAGACAATATGATTGTCATGGAGCGAATCTACGGCGTTGCAGTCTCTGATATAACGGCACTAAACGCTGCTGGAACTGACATGAAACTGCTTGCAGAACGCGGCGTAGAAATCTTTTTCTCACAGGTCTTCAGAGACAGTTTTTTTCATGCTGATATGCACCCTGGTAATGTTTTCGTCGATATCAGCAATCCAACTGATCCCAAGTATATTGCCATTGACTTTGGCATTGTCGGCACCCTATCCAAGGATGATCAACGCTACCTTGCCGAAAACTTACTAGCCTTCTTTAACCGCGATTATCGCCGTGTAGCAGAACTACACGTGGAATCTGGCTGGGTTCCTAAAGATACCCGAGTAGATGAATTTGAGAACACCATCCGCACAGTCTGCGAACCCGTTTTCAACAAACCGCTAAGTGAAATCTCATTTGGCCGATTCTTGCTATCGCTATTTAACACCGCTCGCCGTTTTGACATGCAGGTACAGCCGCAGTTAGTTCTATTGCAAAAGACTTTACTGCACATCGAGGGATTAGGACGCATCCTCTACCCACAACTTGATTTATGGCAAACCGGAAAACCTATATTAGAGAAATGGATGCACGATAGGATTGGCATTTCTGGCATCTTAGAGAAAACCAAACAGCAGATACCTAAATTTGCGGCAGAGTTGCCGGACATTCCCATGAGAGCGCTGCAGTTACTGCGAGATGCCGAAAAAGGTGATCTACAAGTACGGATAAATCCTGACTCTCTAAAAACGATAGAAAGCGACATTAGCAATAAAATTGCCCGAAAACAAAACCAAAAATTGGGATTTTTGCTGCTAATTGTAGCTATCGGACTGCTGACATATCGATTTTTACCATGGTCAATCTCACTAGAATGGCTTAGCTTAGCCATTCTGGCCTTAGGCCTTGGTTTTTTAATAAAATAAAGTTATTTATATACAACATTTATATATTTTTAAGCTATAAGAAATTGCAGTAAGCTGGTATTCTTATTTTAGGAGCCCCTATGACTGCTGCAATTTATCAATATGATGCTTTTGATCAGGCTATTGTTGATCAACGCGTTACTCAATTTAAAAATCAACTTAGTCGCCACCTTAAAGGCGAGTTGAGTGAAGAAGATTTTAGACCGCTGCGTTTGCAAAATGGCCTATATATTCAGCGCCACGCACCTATGCTTCGCATCGCGATACCTTATGGACTGTTAAATACAAAACAGCTAAGAACCTTAGCAGATATTGCACAGCAGTATGACAGGGGTTATGCACATTTCACCACGCGTCAAAACTTGCAATATAACTGGATTCCTTTAGAACAAACAGCTGAAGTTTTAGAGAAACTTGCCACGGTGCAAATGCATGCAATTCAAACCTCCGGCAACTGTATTAGAAACATCACTAGCGATGCCTTAGCTGGCATTGCACCAGATGAAGCGGTTGACCCTAGACCTTTTGCAGAAATTTTGCGCCAATGGAGCACACTACATCCAGAGTTCGCTTATCTACCTAGAAAATTCAAAATCGCTATCACTGGAGCAACAGAAGATAGAGCCAGCATCCTTTGGCATGATATCGGTTTACGGGTCGTAAAGAATGAAATAGGTGAGATTGGTTTTACCGTCTTTGTTGGTGGAGGCATGGGTCGCACCCCAATTACCGCCAAAAAAATCAATGCTTTCGTGCCTTGGCAGCAGATCTTAGGCTATCTAGAGTCGATCGTTCGTGTTTATAACCTGCATGGCAGACGTGACAACATGTACAAATCTCGCATCAAAATTTTGGTCAAATCTATCGGTATTGAAGCATTCTCCGAACAAGTGAATCAAACTTGGAAAAAGATTAAAGATCAGCCGAGATTACAAATACCTGCCGCAGAGCTTGAGCGAGTCAGCGCTAGCTTCACGACTGTAAGCTATTCAGATATGGCAGTAGATACAGCTGAACTCAATCGGTTAAAGCAAACCTATCTACCATTTGCCCGCTGGGTAAAGCTAAACGTATTGCCGCATAAACATGAAAATTATGCTTCTGTGACATTTTCCCTAAAACACCCTACACAAGCGCCGGGTGATGCGACCACTGAGCAAATGCTCAAAATTGCTGATTTAGCAGACCAATACAGTCAGGGAACATTAGTCGTCAGTCATAAGCAAAATCTCGTCTTAAATCATGTTCACCAAAATAATCTGTATGAGCTATGGAAAGCAGCTGAAGCATTGCAAGTTTCTTCACCAACCGTTGGGCTACTGACCGACATGATCGCCTGCCCTGGTGGTGATTTTTGCTCACTTGCCAATGCCAAATCCATTTCAGTAAGTGAAGCGATTCACCAAAAATTTGATGATTTAGATTACTTATACGAACTTGGCAATATTCGTTTAAATATCTCCGGATGCATGAATTCTTGTGGTCATCACCACGCTGCTGATATCGGCATACTCGGCGTAGATAAAGACGGACAAGATTGGTACCAAATAACCCTCGGTGGCAGCGATGGCTCTAACAAAGGCCATCCGACTGTTAAGGCAGGTAAAGTAATTGGTCCATCTTTTTCAGAAGCCGCTGTGCCAGATGTGATAGAAACAATTATCAATACTTATATTTCAAATAGAGCGCCAGAAGAAGCGCTTTGGCAAACTATTGACCGCATTGGTCTAGAACCATTTAAAGCTGCTGTTTATCCAGATCGTATCGAAAAACGTCAACCTCAGGAGGTTAACAATGGCTAAAATTATTGAATTCCCAACGGAGTGGCAAAACCAAGAAACCAAACTTTTTACAGGTGATGGCGTCATCTCTGACACATGGCACTTTGTTTCAGAAGCAGATGCAGTAAATCTAGATACACCGAACTACTATGACCTCACACGTCAAATATTATTTCCATTAGACGCCTGGCTCTCACTCAGCCCCGTCAACAGACCCAGTGGCTTCTGGTTACGTTCAAATGATGATATTAGCAAACTTGAATTAGACCTAACCCACACCCAAATTATTGCGATTGCCTTCCCAAGAGCAGTCGATGGTAGAGGTTACTCAATTGCCCGTATATTACGTGAGGAATACGGCTTTACAGGTATTATTCGTGCTATTGGTGAAGTTCGAATTGATCAACTCACCAACATGAATCAGGTTGGCTTTACAGAGTTTGCACTGCATCCTGATGCTAGTATAGAGTCTGCGAAACAAGCTTTAAATAGCCTTCCAAATCGCTATCTTGATTATCAAGATGCGAAAAAGGGAAATCAGTTTAACTATAGGCATACTGCTTAATACCGCCTTTTATCAAACAATACATATCATCAAAAAATCGTGAGTGAAACAGCAATATGAGCCAAGATACTACCTCAACAAATACGACAACTGGACATGTCAGTTTTGTTGGCGCTGGTCCTGGCTCAGTAGATTTACTAACAATACGCAGTTTGCGCTGCCTGCAGCAAGCTGATATCGTGCTCTATGATGCGTTAGTGCAACCCGAAGTGCTGAACCTTGCTGAAAGTGCAATTAAACTATCTGTTGGCAAACGAAGCGGCCAGCCCTCTATGTCTCAGGAATTAATTTGTGAGCTAATTGTGTCATCAGCGCACCAATACAAAAACGTCGTTCGTTTAAAAGGCGGTGATGTTTCGGTCTTTGGACGTTTAGATGAAGAAATAACAATTCTAGCGGTTAACAATATTGCATTTACCATCATTCCTGGCATCACGGCTGCATCTGCCGCAGCAGCAAGTCTGGCTAAGCCACTGACCAAACGCAATGTATCCAGATCAGTGACGCTATTAACAGGTGACACACTAACCAGAGATATGCCGAGCATTCCGGTGACGGATAGCTTGGTTGTATATATGGGTCGTCGACAAGCCAAGAAAATTGCAGCCACACTAATCAAACAAGGTAAAAAAACTACCACCCCAGTGGTTTTAATTTCAAATGTCAGCTTAAAAAGCGAGCAGCATGTTCAGTCGACTTTAGTAGACATCGCTTTCAACCCTCAGCCAATTATTGATCAATTTGAAGAAAATGCACCTCTCCTATGGTTAATCGGTGACGCATTTTCAGAAGTCGCGACTAGCGAGATTCAACATAACAATGAAACTGATTCTTCTGATTATCTGCAGTTAGAACAAAGAGCAGCGCTTACACAAGTTTAATCACTTCTTTTCAATAGCGCTAAAATCAGCTTATAAAATCATCTTTAACGACACATTTCTGCATCACCTGCTCTTACCCCCAACATTAACAATACTCTTATAGGATTGTGAACTATCTTAAGAAAAGCTTGAGACCAATCAATGAGAAGCTTAATGATCTAAGATCAGAAAAGCCAGAAAGAAATAACGGGTATTTTACTGTGTTACTTTAAGAATAGAGCTAACTAGAGCACTCTGTATTTCTGGAAGCTCCATCAGCACTGGTAGTGTGGTGATTTTCAGATCTGAAAATTGGTTAGTAAGTTGGTGAATCTTTTTCGGCAGGTCAGTAGAAATATGGCCACCGTTACTCAAAAATAAAGGTATTATCGCTATATCACGCTCGCCTTCTAATACTAATTGCTCCACCATCTGCTCCAATGATGGATTCATTAACTCTAAATACGCTAGGCCAATTCGTTGATCAGGCAATTGCAGAGCAATTTCATTATGTAATTTCTCGAATGGCTTTGCCCATGACGCTTTACGCGCACCATGAGCAAACAATATTACCGCCATCTAATAACAATACTCAGACTAATAACAACAACAGATAACTACTTTTCCACAAAAGCACGCTCTATCGCGTACTCGCCTTGTATCTTAGTAGTGCTTTCGCCGAACTTCCATTCCTTCAATACTTCTGTGACATCTTTTAACATCACAGGACTGCCGCAAAGCATGAACCTATCATCAGAGATATTCGGTTGTTGCATCCCTAAGTCAGAAAAAAGTTTACCGCTTCTCATTAGATCTGTTATGCGGCCAGTATTTTCAAATGGCTCACGAGTCACCGTTGGATAATACTCAAGTTTTCCTTTGACCATATCTCCAAAAAACTCGTTTTCTGGCAATTGCGATATTTCATCTTGATAAGCAAGGTCTTTAATATAACGGCAGCCATGAACAAGGATCACTTTGTCATAGGCTTCGTAAATTTCAGGATCCTTAATTAAGCTTAAAAACGGTGCTAATCCTGTTCCAGTAGCTAGCATATAAAGATTCTTACCTGGTTTAAGATAGTCATTCACCAGAGTACCTGTTGGTTTGGTATTTACCAACACTTTATCGCCGACTTGGATAGATTGTAGTCTAGAAGTAAGAGGGCCATCTGGAACCTTAATACTGAAAAACTCAAGGTTCTCATCATAGTGGGCGCTTGCCATACTATAAGCTCTTAACAAAGGCTTACCCTCAACCTCTAAACCGATCATAGAAAACTGTCCACTTCTAAAACGAAAACCAGGATCTCTAGTGGTTTTAAAGCTAAATAAACTATCAGTCCAGTGATGAACACTAACTACTTTTTCTTCATTAATTACAGCCATAAATGTAAACCCATATTT
The DNA here is from genome assembly GCA_929200405.1 of uncultured Gammaproteobacteria bacterium. Classification (GTDB taxonomy): domain Bacteria; phylum Pseudomonadota; class Gammaproteobacteria; order Cardiobacteriales; family CAKMZF01; genus CAKMZF01. The sequence goes on from CAKMZF010000002.1 coordinate 8,096, forward strand.
GATATTATTTCTTGCGTCTAATATATTATAAACTTATATATTATTTTTTTCTTATAATATTTTGTTATTTCAATCTGGGTTATAGCTATTATTACTATTCGCTACTCTGAGAAATCAGTCGCTGATACTTAGCTAATAGCTGCTCAGAGGTCTCCATATGGTTTTCATCTTTAGGGATACATTCAACGGGACAAACCTGTACACACTGCGGTTCATCAAAATGGCCAACACATTCAGTACAGCGGTTGGGATCTATTTCGTAAATCTCCTCTCCCTGGTATATTGCCTCATTTGGGCACTCTGGTTCACATACATCACAGTTAATGCAGACATCGGTAATGATTAAAGCCATATAATTGGTATCTCGTATTAATTCGGTTAACGAAACTTGGCAGCCAGTGCCTCTACTACCACTTCTGGTACAAAAGCAGAAACATCGCCATTGTGCCTCGCAACATCTCTAACCATTGTCGAAGACAGAAATGAATATTCAGCGGTTGGGCTCAGAAATAATGTTTCAACATCTGCTGCTAATTGTCTATTCATCGCAGCCATTTGGATTTCATATTCAAAATCTGAGATAGCCCTTAGCCCCCTAATAATAATATTGGCATTTTTCGATTTAGCATAGTCCATTAGCAAGCCAGAAAAAGGAGTGACTTCAATATTACTTAACTCACTGACTGTCGCGCTCAGCAAATCTACTCGCTCCTCAACATTAAAAATAGGCCCTTTAATGCGATTCGGCGCAACAGCAATAATCAAATGATCAAATAATGCAGCTGCTCTACGTATAATATCAATGTGGCCATAGGTCACGGGGTCAAACGTACCGGGATATATAGCAATTTGTGAGTTATTTGCCATTTTTTTGCTCATTATATTTTGCTCTTATAGAAATTTAATCATCTCTGGTATCTTCAAATCTCTTTTCTAATGAAATTTGTCGTATAATTCGCTCAAATTTTATACTTAGAAAAAACATGACACCCAATAAATCATTGATCCAACACTTGGCTCGTCCATATTTTATCACTTTTCTTTTGTTAGCACTTGTTTTCAGTTTTACGATGCCTACTGCCATTGCGAAAACAGAAGGGGTTTTTACTGGAAAAAACTATAATGTTATTCGAGTAAAAATAAAAGGCGATCTTGCGAGAACACTTAAACCTTATCAACTCAAAGCAAGGCTTTATAATCAAATCATTAGCAGCGCCAAAGCTAGAAATGGCGGTAAATTACCAACCGCTGCAAATCAGTATTTTGTGGCTGTGGTTAAAAACTCACAACTCTGGGCATCCGAATTTGGCCCTGTGGGCAGTGTGCGTCGTATTCATTCCGCTAACATCAAAAATCAGCGTGCTTTCTTTACTTGGTCTGGCAAGGCCTTAACTTCTGTGCAAACCATGGATCGCTGGCCAATAAGATTTAGCAAAATATCCAGTAATTTTAACCCAAGACGGCGCCATCCAATTACCAAAAAAATTAGACCACACCGTGGAATTGACTTAGTTGCCCCTCATGGCACTCCCATTCGAGCGCCAGCCTCAGGAAGAGTTACACACAGAGCTGGCCTTGGTGGATACGGCAGAACTGTTAAAATCAATCATGGCAAAGGCTATGTTACCTTATATGCCCACCTCAAAGGCTATGCCAAATCAGCAAAGAAAGGCAGCTATGTTAAAAAAGGTCAAATCATTGGCTATGTCGGCAAATCTGGCCGCACAACGGGAACACATCTACATTACGAAATTCAGGTAAATGGCGTTGCTAGAAATCCTCGAACAGTAAAATTGCTAAACAGTAGATTCAAGCTTTCTGGAACAAGTCTTGTGAGCTTTGAAAATGACAGAGTTAAACAAAGGACTGCTTTAAAGTCTGCTAGAGCACCTCTGGGAATTCGCTAACTCCTCGCGAAAATACCACTGAGTGTTTACTCACGTTAGCTTTTCTATATTCAAATTTACAAAGCTAACGCTAGTTACAAAACTTAACCATAAGTTGTTTTAACATAATCCTCGACGATTTTAGTAAAATCATCCGCTAAAGTGTCGCCCTTTAAAGTCACGGTTTTTTCACCATCAACATACACTGGCGCGACAGGCACCTCACCAGTCCCTGGTAAACTAATGCCAATATTAGCCCGCTTGCTCTCTCCTGGGCCATTCACTACGCAGCCCATAACCGCTACTGACATTGCCTCCACCCCAGCATATTGATTTTTCCACTCCGGCATTTTTTCATCCAAATACCCTTGTATTTGCTGAGCTAAGTGTTGAAAATAATCGCTAGTAGTCCGACCACAACCCGGACATGATACTACTGATGGGATAAATGCCCGAATCCCCATTGACTGCAATATCTCTTGCCCAACCTTCACTTCTTCCGTTCTAGGCTTTCCCGGCTCAGGTGTTAATGAGATTCTGATAGTATCGCCTATCCCCTGCTGTAATAAGACCGACAATGCTGCCGTTGAGGAAACAATACCTTTAACGCCCATCCCCGCTTCGGTTAGTCCGAGATGTAAGGGATATTGGCAACGGTTAGCGATATTTTGATAGACTGCTATTAAATCTTGAACTGCTGACACCTTCACCGACAAGATGATTTTATCTGATGCCAAACCTAGAGATTTCGCCAATTCAGCACTCTCTAATGCTGATTGAATTAAAGCTTCTCTGGTCACCTCTTCACTAGACCTTGGAGAACTTAGCTGATTATTCTCATCCATCAACCTTGCCAAAACGGACTGATCTAAACTGCCCCAGTTCACTCCAATTCGCACAGGTTTTTGATAGATAACTGCTTTTTCAACAATGCTCGCAAACTGTTGGTCATGTTTTTTACCTCTGCCGACATTACCAGGGTTTATTCGCAGTTTTGCTAGCGCCTCAGCACACTCTGGCACTGCGTCTAATAGTTTATGACCATTAAAATGAAAATCTCCAACCAATGGCACATCAAGATTCATTTGCAACAATCGATCTTTTATTTCAGGCACAGCCTGAGCAGCATCCATGGTATTGACTGTTACCCGAACCAGCTCTGAGCCAGCTTTGGCAAGCTCCGCCACTTGAATAGCTGTTTTCACAACATCAGCGGTGTCAGTGTTAGTCATAGACTGCACCACAACTGGAGAGTCACCACCAATTAAAACGCCACCAACATTAACCGTCTCACTGTAGCGCCGAGAGATAAAAGCGGAAGCTAATTGACTCATAGAGTGACTCCATATTCACTTTGATATCGCTCAATGGCCTCTCTCCATTGCACTAATGATGAATCTGAGGAAACATAGGTAAGAATATCTGCCAAGGTAATGATGGCATGCACAGCTATACCACGCTCAGATGCTAACTCCTGTATTGCAGAAAGCTCGCCCTGCCCGCGCTCTTGCCTATCTAATGCCACCAAGACTGCGGAGAGCTCTCCACCTTCCGCTGATATTAAATCAATCGACTCTCTAATTGCGGTACCAGCGGTAATAACATCATCCACCACCACCACATTGCCACGCAATGCAGCACCAACAATCTGCCCACCTTCTCCATGCGATTTGACTTCTTTGCGATTAAATGAGTATGGTAAATTTAACTGATGATCCACAGCCAAAAACGTTGCCATCGTCGCTACTAACGGTATACCTTTATAAGCAGGCCCAAATACAGTATCCGCCGAAAGTCCTTTAACCACATAGGCATCTGCGTATATACGCCCCAACTTAGCAAGCAGCTCGCCGGTGTTAAACATACCGAAGTTAAAAAAGTACGGACTGACACGTCCTGATTTAAGAGTAAACTCACCGAATTTCAACGCTCCCGCTTCTAGGGATAGCGCAATCATGGCTTTCTGATATGCTTGCATTATTTCACCGACATAAAGATAAAAGATAAGGACTTAATCATGCGGATTATATCATTCAATGCGAACGGCATCAGGGCATCAGCCAAAAAAGGTTTCTATGATTGGCTAAAAACTGTAGATGCCGATGTTGTCTGCATCCAAGAAACCAAAGCGCAAACCCATCAGTTAGCAGAAAATCCAGCACTCTTCTTCCCAGAAGGCTACAACTGTCAATATCATGATGCCGTAAAAAAAGGCTACTCTGGCGTCGGTATATACACCAAAAAGCCCGCAGAAATTTCCGCAGGCTTAGGCTGGGAGCCTTTTGATAATGAAGGCCGATGGATTCAAGCCGACTTTGGCGATCTCGTTGTGGTCTCGATGTATTTTCCCTCTGGTACTTCTGGTGAAGAAAGGCAGAGCTTTAAATATCAATGCATGGACTACCTCATGCCCAAGCTTGAAGAGTTTAAGGCAAGCGGCAAAGAATACATTATCTGTGGTGACTGGAATATTGCCCACAACAATATCGATATCAAAAACTGGAAAGGCAATAAAAAGAACTCTGGTTTTTTACCAGAAGAGCGCGCTTGGCTTACTACTCTATTCGAGGAAAAAGGCTGGGTAGATGTATTTAGAACGCTAAATCAAGAAGAAGATCAATTTACTTGGTGGTCTCAACGTGGCCAAGCAAGAGCCAAAAATGTCGGATGGCGCATAGACTATCACATTGCCACCCCAGGCATTGCCGCAAAAGCAAAGGCTGAGTTTATATATACCGATGAAAAACTATCTGACCATGCACCGCTGATAATTGACTACCAATAACTCACTAAACAATAGCTGAAATAATAACTCTATTGGGGGCGGGATGACCTTCAATAGTTAGTTGAGAGTTTTCTTTATCTAGAAAATCCTCTAGCGATAAATCCCCGTGAATCCATGCGGTTTTTCTTTGTTCATGCTTAGTGGTTTGAGTAACATCCAATACGCGAATATGTTTAAATTTCAATCTTTCTAGCCATACCAAGAGCGCATCAATACTCGGTATGAACCACACATTGCGCATGGCAGCGTATCTGTCTTGTGGTACTAATATTGTCTGCGCATCGCCCTCAACAATTAGCGTTTCTAGTATCAATTCACCGCCTGACTTCAACGAGGCCTTAAGCTCTTGCAAGTGAGCAATCGGATCTCTACGATGATATAACACGCCCATTGAAAACACTGTATCAAAACTGGCGGGTAAATTTAACGATTCCATCGCCAATGGTTGAACCCAAACAGGCACCTCAGGAAAGCATTGTTTGAATACTTGAAACTGATAGACAAATAACCAAGTCGGATCTATACCCAATACAGAAGCAGCACCTGCACCAAACATCCGTAGACTATGATAGCCTGATCCACAACCTACATCTAAGACGTTTTTTCCTTGCAAATCAACCTTATTAACCAAGCGATCCCATTTCATATCGCTACGCCACTCGGTATCAATATCTATCCCGCAATATTGCCAAGGCCCTTTGCGCCATGGCATAAACTCTTGCAACAGATCAATAATTTGCTCTTCGGATGCCGCATCACAATCAGCAGCATTGGCTGCACAAACTACTGACTTTGTAGTCTGCATCATTGTAGGTAAAGGTAATTTTCGCAGCTGAGATAATGCTGATTGCCATTTTTGTAAGTGGCCATGATTTGCTGTTTCCCATATCTGCTGTAACAGCTCTGACATTTGCGTAGCTGTTTTTGGACTTAATTCACGAAACCATTGCTCGAGTGCTGTGAAATCATCCGGCAATGGATTGAGATTAGCAGCTGTCATAAGGATAATTATCTGACTTAGTCTAGTAAATCGCTATAGTGCGACTTACTCTTTAACCATAAACCAACTGGCAAAGTTTAAACGCTGCTGCCAAAGAGAAACCGTTTTAAAACCAGCCTCAGAAAAGCGCTGCTCATGCTGATCTTTTGTCTCAGGAATCAGTACGTTTTCCAATGCCTGACGCTTTTGACTAACCTCTAATTCCGAATAGCCTTGATCTTGCTTAAATTGATGATAAGTATCCGCAATCAGATTTTGGTGCTGTGGATTATCAAAGGCAATTTTCTCAGATAATATAAAAATGCCATTGGGCGCTAGACTTTGATATATTTTATCAATCAGCGCCTTTCTTTGCTCCAATGGAATAAACTGCAAGGTGAAATTCATTATCACCACATCTGCACTAAAACCAAGTTCTAATGGGTTATAGTTCTGAAGATCTTCCTCAACCCAACCAACATAGTTTCTACCTGACGGCCATAATTCCGCGGCTTGCGCTAACATAGCAGCGGAGTTATCCACTCCGATCAAATTCACCGGCAATCCTGTCAACCTGCTTGATAAAATTTGCAGCATAGCGCCGAGTGAGCAGCCCATATCTATAATCTTTGGCGGCTCTGCATAATGATGACTGGCAACATGCACTTGCAATAATCGAGAAATATCTTCCAAGAGGCTCAAGTAACCCGGAACAGAGCGCTTAATCATATCTGCAAAAACTTCTGCTACACTATCATCAAAAGCAAAAGGCTGTACATTTTCTAACTCACCCGAGTAAAGGTGATCTTTTTTTTGATCGCTCATAATTTTGCCTATCTTCTTATCTATCTTTTTGGTCAATCATTAAATGGATGAGTTGTACTTAGACGTTAAAACGGAAATGCATAACATCGCCTTCTTTGACCAAATATTCTTTGCCTTCTAAACGCCACTTACCAGCATCTTTGGCACCGCTCTCTCCCTTACAATTAATAAAATCCTCATAAGCAACAACCTCGGCGCGGATAAAGCCACGCTCAAAATCTGTATGAATAACACCAGCGGCATTCGGAGCGGTAGCATTTTGCTTTACAGTCCAAGCTCTAACCTCTTTGACTCCTGCTGTGAAGTAGGTCATTAACCCCAACAAGCCATAACCTGAACGAATCACGCGATTCAAACCTGGTTCGTCCAAACCATAATCTGATAAAAACTCAGCGATATCCTCTGCATTGTCTAATGCTGCAATTTCAGCTTCCACCGAGGCGCAGATAGCAACAATAGAGGCACCTTCTTTTTCCGCAAGTGCTTTCACTTTTTGATAATTGCCATTTTTCTCAGGCTCTGTCATCTCCGTTTCCAGAACATTAGCAACATACATCACTGGTTTCTGGGTTAGCAAATGGAACTCTTTAATGCGCAATAGCTCATCAGCATCCAAATCCAATGACCTCACTGGGTCACCAGCATCTAAATGTGCCTGCACTTTTTCCAAGACTGCCTTAAGCGCCAGAGCATCTTTATCTCCTGACTTTCCGGCTTTTGCAGAGCGCTGTATCGCCTTTTCAATGCTAGCCATATCTGCCAGTGCTAACTCCGTATTGATAATCTCAATATCAGATAGCGGATCAATACGGCCAGCAACGTGGGTAATATCTTCGTCCTCAAAGCAACGCACGACATGGGCGATTGCATCGGTTTCGCGAATATTGCCTAGAAATTTATTGCCCAGACCTTCGCCTTTAGAAGCCCCCTCAACCAAGCCCGCAATATCAACGAACTCAATGGTTGTCGACAAAATACGCTCTGGATTCACAATTTCAGCCAGCGCCGTCAGTCTAAGATCTGGTACTTCTACAATGCCGACATTGGGATCTATAGTGCAAAAAGGATAATTCTCTGCTTGAATACCAGCTTTGGTTAAGGCGTTAAATAAAGTAGATTTTCCCACATTCGGTAAGCCCACGATGCCACATTTAAAACCCATTTGTCTATTCCTTTATTTTACCGGTCTAAAATTATGTAAAATTCTTTTTGCTGCATCCCAGTCCTGCTGATACATAGATGGAAATGCATAAACAGCCTCATCAATAGCTGCCATTATATCTTGTTTATCTCTAGGAGATGGATTACCAAGCACGTAAGGCGTTACTAGATTTTTATCTCCGGGATGATCAATTCCAATCCTCAATCTATGATAGTTTTTGCCATACAGGCCATCAATACTTTTAAGACCGTTATGACCGGAATGACTGCCGCCCTGCTTGAGCTTAACACTTCCAACGGGAATACTCATCTCATCATGGGCAATTAATATATTCTCTGGAGGAATCTTATAAAAGTTTGCCAATGGTGCAATAGACTTACCGCTGACATTCATAAAAGTCATAGGCTTAACTAGCCACAACTTGTGACCATCCAAAACCGCCTGTGCCATTGTACAATGATACTTAGACTGGACTTGCAACCGCACGCCTAGACGATCTGCCAAAGCATCAATAAACCAAAACCCGGCATTGTGCCGGGTTTTGTCATACTGGCCACCAGGGTTACCTAGGCCAGCTATTATCTGCAACATGTCGCTCACCTGAATTAGATGAGAAAGCGCGAATTACTCGGCGCTTTCTTCTTCCTCATCACCTGGTTGTGCTGGTGCTTCTGGCGCTTCAGTTGGCTCTTCTGCTTTCACATGAGCTGCCTGAACGTTAACCACCATGATGTCACTATTCTCATCTTCATGCTGAAGTGCAACAATAGACAAACCATCAGCTAAATTCAGCTCACTTAAGTGAAGGCTATCGCCAATCTTAAGCGGTGTTAAATCAACATCAATGCTTTCAGGAAGTGCACTTGGGCGACATTCGATCTCAACTTCAGAAGCAAGTCTATGTATCTCACCACCCTCAAGCTTAACGCCTTCACATTGCTCTTCATTAATAAAGTTCAATGGCACTGTAAACTTCATGGTCTGGCCACGAACAATACGCTGGAAATCCATATGTGCGATTAGCTCTTTATAAGCATGACGTTGAATGTCTTTAACGATAACTTCTTGACTAGCACCATCTACTGAAAGATTAATAATTGTCGAGTAGAACGCATCTGACTTCATGATTTTAGCAAGATCTGACTGAGAAAGCGTAATGCTCTCTGGTGCAGGCTCACCACCGTATACCACTGCTGGTACTAACCCCTCACGACGTAGGCGGCGGCTCGCACCTTTCCCTGTGTCCTGACGAGACTTTGCGTTTAAGATGAAATCCATCTTTGGCTCCTTAATGTAAAGCTTGTATTTGCAAGCATGTAAACAGCATGACTGCGACCATCATGCTAAAAAATCAATTGAAGAGATAACTAATCGACTCTTCGTTATGTATCCGACGAATAGTTTCTGCAAATAAAGGTGCTATAGATAATTGGCGAACTTTACCCATATTGAAGAACTTCTCACCCACTGGAATAGTGTCTGCAACAACCAGCTCATCTAAGCTACTGGCTCGTAAATTGTTTTCAGCTTTTCCTGATAGCACCGGATGTGTACAATAAGCAAAAACTGACTTAGCGCCTTTTTCTTTCAAGGCATCTGCCGCCTTGCAAAGAGTGCCCGCCGTATCTGCCATATCATCAACCAATATGCAGTTTTTGCCTTCAACTTCACCAATGATATGCATAACCTCAGAAACATTCGCTTTTGGGCGGCGCTTATCAATAATCGCCATTGAAGAGCCTTCGATACGCTTAGTGAACGCTCTAGCACGCACTACCCCGCCAACATCTGGCGATACCATGCAGATATCATCTAAATTACGTGCAGCAATATCGTCCAAGAAAACACGCGAAGAATAGATATTATCCAATGGCACATCAAAGAAACCTTGAATCTGATCGGCATGTAAATCCATAGTCAAAACACGATGCACACCTGCAACTGACAGCATATTAGCTATTACCTTAGCCGAAATAGGCACACGCGCTGAGCTAGGTCTTCTGTCTTGACGCTGATAACCAAAATAAGGAATAACTGCCGTAATCCGAACTGCTGATGAGCGCATTAATGCATCACATAACAACATGAGTTCCATTAAATTATCGTTAGTCGGGGCGCAGGTCGGTTGCACCACAAAGACATCATGACCACGTACATTATCTCGAATTTCTACTTGGGTCTCCCCATCACTAAACTTATCAACATAACAGTTACCAAGTGACATAGAGAGGTTATTAGCGATTGATTTTGCTAACGGTTGGTTAGCTTGACCGGAGAAAATCTTCATGTTGCTATTTTTCACAACAGTCCTCTGACATGTAGAGTTTATAGTGCTATAGCTCGCTGACTACTCAGCAGCTATGTCATAGAGGGTTTGGAATGGCAGGGGTAGCAGGGATCGAACCTGCGAATGACGGGATCAAAACCCGGTGCCTTACCGCTTGGCTATACCCCTATTCCAAATTCTGTTTTCAAATAAATGCGCTAATCAGCTAATGCTTTTTGACGCTCCAATCAAACAGAGCGCGCATCATACCGTTAGCCGAATAGTGTTTCAAGCCCTTCTGCTAAATTTAATCTAACTTTTAGAGTAAAAATTTGATTTTTTTAATGAAAATTTTCTGCCAACTGTTGATGCAACCGCGAAATGCCTTGCGTTGATGTGATCTGGCTGCCATAGCCTTTTTGCGAGAGCTCTGATATCACCTCCGCTAACTGAACCTCTGTCTCCTTGAGTGCTAGCTTTACAAAAAAAGTACTGCCCGAACCGCTCATTCTAATATTGCCAATATCAGCGGTAATCTCAAACAACTCTGTTAGTTCAGGGTGTTGTTTTAAAACCACGGCCTCCATATCATTGTGCCAACTCGCTATTTTCGCTGTCAAATCCATACTAGGCCAGTCGCTAATCTTTGCAGTATCACGGCGTAAATCAGGATCTGCATAGACAGAGATAGTGGGTACAGATAATGGTGGAAATATCAACAATACCGGTTCATCTGCCAGCTGTGAAACTGGCGTTATTTTCTCACCAACCCCTTCCACCCAAGCCGCTTGACCCTGAATAAAGAATGGTACATCTGCGCCTAATTGCAATCCTATTTCTAATAATTCACGTTGTGATAATCCAACACTCCAGAGTTTATTGAGCACCATTAGAACAGTAGCGGCATCACTGCTCCCACCCCCTAGTCCCCCGCCGACTGGAATATTCTTCTGCAAAAAAATATCCGCTCCTACATCTGTGATTTTATCACTAGCAGCAGTTACTCTTACCTTCAATAACTCAGCAGCTTTTAGGCAGAGGTTATCTGCGGTCACTAAATCAGCTGCACTGGCATCAAAAGTGATCTGATCTGAGGCATTACTGCGGATTATCAACTCATCTGCTATGTCTAAAAAAACAAATACCGATTGTAAGAGATGATAGCCATCATCCCGTTGTCCCACAATATGAAGAAAGCGATTAATCTTCGCTGGCGCTAGCCATTTTACGGCAGACAAATTTTGCATCATCTCTACTAAAAGTTTGTTGTAATGTTACAGTCCCCATTGACGGATAATGATAGTGAGCTGATTTGTACCCTGCTTGGCTATAATTTTTCCGGGCAAAACATAGCCGCCGTTATTTGCATAGTTTTCAAATTGCAGCTCCCAACCAGCTTGACTGAATGCCTGATAGTAACCTGCGGCATGCTGTGTCGTATTCGTCGGCACAGAAGTCTTTGCAGGTAATCCTCTAATCCAATAATGCAAATTAGCAAATGGGATTGGCACGCCTTCCACCTTTTGCTCTAATTCCTGCAAATTAGTAGTCGAAATTTCTTGATCGTTACTGACCAGCTTCACACCAGACGTGCTACCTGACAACCGAATAGTTGCCAAGCCTAATGGCGCAACAATATCTATATTATATCCTGCTGGCCGTTGCTTCCATTTCAAAGAGGCTGAACCATTCTGTACGACAGATTTCATACCTATTTTTCCGTTAATATCCCAAGCATCAAGATTTTCAGCAGACTTGCTAGTTGAAATTGGCGTGGAGACCATTGTCGCGTTTGGAGCTGTGCAGGCACTAAGCAAAAGCAACATCAACAAAGACGACAAAACCTTAAGACCGCCAAGTCGGCATTGATCTCGCAAGGACAAGACTGTCAATAAATTAAAAAAATGCATCGTTTTCATAGTAGTTCCTTTTTACAATAGAGTAACAAAGTCATTCCTTAACGACCAGAAAAATTCCTCGTATCTTCTGCCATTCATCAGAACCACAAGGCAGAACACCCTAAAACCAAATGATTACTTAATAAATGATGATTAAATCATTATCGACGCATCCTAAAAAGGCAAAACGTCGTTATCAACCCTGTGGGCTTTGAAGAATAGCTTTCAGATTTTTCATAGTTATTTACCGACGTTACAGCTGTGAAACTTGCTATAGCAGGAGTAATCAGGGAAAATATAGCCAACCTATACCACGAGATAATCTATCCCCCATGTCAGCTTTATTGACAGTAGGACTGAATCACGATTCGGCACCAATTTCATTACGCGAGAAAGTAGCTTTTGACCCTCAACAGCTACCTAATGCTCTGCGCCTCATTCGTAGTGATGTCGGCATCAAAGAGGCTGCCATTCTCTCTACCTGTAACCGCACTGAGCTTTACCTAAGTGCCAATCCGGATTCATTAGATCAAATCACCCATTGGCTAAGTGATTATCACCAACTAAATCACAGTCAATTAGCAGGTCATATTTATCATCATCCAGATGCTGAAGCAGTCCGTCATATGATGCGTGTCGCCGCTGGTTTAGACTCAATGATGCTTGGCGAACCACAAATTTTAGGACAGGTAAAAGATGCTTACCATCAGGCATCAGATGCTGGCACTGTCGGCAAAACCTTATCTCGACTTTTTCAGAAAACATTTTCAGTCGCCAAGTCAGTTCGCACAGAAACCGATATTGGCAAAAATGCCATCTCCGTTGCCTATGCTGCGGTTAGTCTAACCAAGCAAGTCTTTGGTCAACTCAATGAATACCGAGCATTGCTCATTGGTGCTGGCGAAACCATAGAGCTTGTGGCAAGGCATTTATCTAACCAAAAAATCGGTAATATTACCGTTGCCAACCGCACTATTGATCGTGCGCATAGCATTGCAGAACCTTTAGGCGGCTCCGCTATCTCATTATCAGCGATCGAGCATCAACTAGAAAATGCCGATATTATTATCTCCTCCACCGCTGCACCAGACACTATCATCAGCAAGGAAATGGTTAGATCCGCATTAACTAGGCGCAAACACCGCCCCATGCTATTTATAGATTTAGCCGTCCCAAGAGATATAGAGTCTGAAATTACCGATCTTAGCGATACCTTTCTGTACGCTGTTGATGATCTCAAAGCGATTATTGATGAGAATGTAAAATCCAGACAATCAGCAGCAGCTATTGCAGAAACCATTATTGATGCCCATGTTGAAGATTTTATTGATTGGCTCAAGCAACAGGCACATAGCAACCAGATACAAGAGCTTAGACAGACTGCCGACCAAATCACCCAGCAACTAATCACCAAAGCACAACAGCAAGTACACAACGGTGAAGATGCACAGCAAGTAATCGAACGTCTTGGGCACAGTCTAAGCCAACAACTAATGCATGGCCCCACTCGCTTTATTAAAGAAGCAATTAAAGATCAAGATAAAGACAGTATTACTCGCCTACTCAACAGCTATCATAAAAATTCACATTAGCTATACTTACATTTTTAGTCACCAGCATTACTGCTGGCAATCTCTTTTGCCTTCTTCTAAACGAAAAAAAATATGAATCCAAAAATTATTAGTAAATTAGAGTCCCTTTGTGAGCGCCATGAAGAAATTCAAGGCCTTTTAGCCTCACCAGAAATCATTAGCGACCAAAACAAATTCCGCGATCTATCTCAAGAGTATGCTCAGCTAGATCCAGTGGTTAAAGACTTTACCACCTTCCAAGAAGCTAATGACAACCTAGTAGCCGCACAGGAAATGTTAGAAGATAAAGAGTTAGCTGAAATGGCCGAGGTAGAAATGGAAGAAGCCAAAACCATCATGTCATCTCTAGAAAACAGCTTAAAGGTTCACCTCATACCCTCTGATCCACTCGATAAATCGAATATTTACTTAGAAATACGCGCAGGCACTGGGGGTGATGAAGCTGCAATTTTTGCTGGCGACCTATTCCGCATGTACAGTCGCTATGCCGAGAGCCTAAAATGGCAAGTAGAGGTAATGAGCGAGTCTCCCGGTGAGCATGGCGGTTATCGAGAGATCATCGCTAAAATAATCGGTTATGGCGCCTACTCAAAGCTCAAATTTGAGAGTGGTGCACACCGTGTACAGCGCGTGCCAGAGACTGAGTCTCAGGGCCGCGTTCACACCTCGGCTGCTACCGTGGCAGTTTTGCCAGAAGTGGAAGAAATAGATTCTTTCGTTGTCAACCCAGCTGACTTAAGAATAGACACCTATCGCGCTAGTGGCGCCGGTGGGCAGCACGTCAATCGTACAGACTCAGCGGTACGGCTAACTCACTTACCAACAGGTTTAGTTGTGGAGTGCCAAGATGAGCGCTCCCAACACAAAAACAAAGCTAGAGCCATGTCATTGCTCTCAGCAAAGCTACTACAACAAGAGCGAGACAAGCAGCATGGAGAACAATCTGAAGCACGAAAAAAGCTGGTTGGCAGCGGCGACAGAAGTGAGCGCATCCGAACTTACAACTTCCCGCAAGGTCGAATGACGGATCACCGAATTAATCTAACTTTATATCGACTAGAAGATGTTATCAGCGGTCAGGTTGACCTAGTTAGTGAACCGCTTAACCAAGAATATCAAGCCGACATGCTAGCACAGTTGGGCGTTGAGTAATGCGCATAGAGCAATGGCTTTGCAATGCAAAGCCATTACTAGCCGCAGCTTTTGCTGACTCTCCGATTATCTATGGAGAAAACCAACAAAATACGCAACAACTGGTACAGCTTGAAGCGGAGCTACTGCTTTCTGAAGCATTACAAAAAAGCAGAGGTTACCTTCGCAGTCACGGAGAAAAGCCATTAGATTCTCTAACTCTCGCCACGGCAACCAGACTGCTACAACAGAGAGCGAATGGCCACCCTATTGCCTACATCACAGGGGTTCGGGAGTTTTTTGGTCGTGACTTTCTCTGCACTGCTGACACTCTCATTCCCAGACCTGACACCGAAACTCTCATTGAACATTGTCTCAGCTTACCACTAACAGCAAACAACTCCACAGTCCTTGATTTAGGCACTGGAACTGGCGCTATAGGCATCACACTCCAACTTGAAAAAACACAGTGGCGAGTGCATTGTCTCGATATTTCTAAGTCAGCACTGGCGGTTGCGAATCAAAATGCCAGACATCTGAACGCTCAGGTAGAAATGATGTTCAGCGACTGGTTTTCTGCTGTGCAGGATAAAGAAAAGTATGCGCTCATTGTCAGCAATCCTCCCTACGTTGAGGATGCACATGAGCTACTAGCGCAAGGCGATGTTAAGTTTGAACCACTTAGTGCTCTGATTAGCGGCAGTGATGGACTAGAAGATATTCGCAAGCTTATACAACAAGCCCCCACATTTTTAGAGACCGCTGGCTGGTTAGTACTAGAGCACGGCCATACACAACATCAACAGATACAACAGCTTTTGATAAATAGAGGATTTGAACGAGTGCAAACTGTTAACGACTTAACTGGCACCCCACGCATCACCTCTGGCCAATGGGCAGCCGGAATTTGAATTGAAGTAAACATTCGTTCTCTGCAGTCACAGCAGCCTATTTTCCACGCATCTACCATCGCTTAGTCAGGTTAGCTGCTAATCTTCCAGCAAATACCCGACTCGGCTCGACAAAACCTCACGGCCAACAATCTTGGCTATAGACCTGCCAGCCCAGACATATTTGGCCACGTTACGCGAAATTACTATGCCATCCGCACCGGCACAAATGGGAACTCTTGTAATAAAGGCCCCCTCTCCTGATAAAGGAACTAATTCTGCAATAACTTGACCTTTTTTAACTTTCTCGCCCAAATCGACCTGATAGGCCAACAAACCACTTTGGGAAACCCGTAGCATTTCCGTTGCAGCCAGCTCACTCGGTTTAGGCATTGCTTTAGGCTTTATTGTTAACGCAACCTCAGCAACATCCCCTATTAGATTTCTAGCTTGAAAAAAACCAAATAATCTCTGCGCATCTTCTAAGTTCACCGAGTCAAAAACATCATAGTTGCCACGGTATTCTACCGTACAAGCAATGGGAGGAGCTGGAAATGAATACTGCGGGTATTGCTTGGCAAGTTGTATCCATAGTGATGGCCACACTTCATCAAAAGAGCCTCCACCACTATCCTCAGCGGTTAAAGTCGCTTTAGCCCCTATCCAATCCGACAGATCCTGAGCTGCTGGATACAACTGCGGCACTGCAAACAAGTGCACCAGTGCATCCGCATCACAATGTAAATCTAAGACATAATCAGCGTCATAAGCCTCAGATATCAACCAGCGCTGCTGTTGCTCTCTAGCACTGACAGGCTGATACCCTTCTAGCCATTGCCAAACCAGTGAACGAACTATTTGTTGATTGTACTGTGCATCATCAGTCTTTAAGGTCGAGGAGTCTATGATAATTTGACTCAGAAGATCTGGCCATTTACGGTTAAAGTTTACCCCTGAGACTTTATCGAATCGCCCTTGATGTTGACCAAACTCAATTTGCGACATCCCCACTGGATTTGCCATAGGAACAACCACAAACTCGGCACGTAAAGCCTGTGCTTTATCAGCCTTCAGTAACAAGTCTAATAAATGATGCAACACCATAATGCCCGGCTGTTCATCTGCATGCAAGGCCGCTTGTAGATAAACTTTGGGATATTGCTTAAGCTTATTCGCCGACACATTTGGTGTGAAACGAAAGTAGCTTAATTCCGTGGTAACCCCCGGACTATCTCCATTTATTGTCTTTTGAACTAATTCAACCGACATATGCACATCTCCTAGAAACTCTGATCGTGACAGCTAGCGCACGTAATTAGGACGCACTTTCAGCTTTGATACTTTTTGGACTCGGTGCCGGTTCAAACGACGATTGATCAAATTAGAGATATAAAACAACACTAGAGAAATAATAAGGAAATACAATGCCGCTACAGAATAGTGCGTGAATAGCGCATAATCTTTTTCAAATAACTCGCCAGCCTTGTTCATCAAATCTTTTTGTTCATTTATCACGGGTAGCGTAAAGTAAACCAATGCTGTGGCATGAAACAAAAAGATAACCTCATTGGTATATGATGGCCACGCCAAACGAATCATATTCGGCCAAGTAACCGCTTTGAAGGTCTGTCTGCCACTCATACCAACCGCTTTTGCGGCTTCTATTTCTCCTCGAGGGACATTTTTAAGCGCGCCATAAAATATCTCAGCAGCATAAGCAGCACTGTTTAAGGTCAACACAAATGGTCCTAGAAACAATGGATGCAAGACGATATGATCAATACCCATTGGCTTGAGATACGCTTGATTCAAAGACAGCGCAATGCTGTAGAACATAAAAAACTGCACAAATAATGGCGAACCTCTAAAGGCATAGATATATCCACGAGAGAAATTACTCAATAGCCAATTGGGACTATTTTTACCAAGCGCTAAGACTAACGCAAAGGGAAAACTAATAGGGATAGCCGCTAAAGCAAAATACAGATTAAATAATGCTGGTTTAGCCAATACCGGTATATCTTGAACAAAAGAACTATTAAGCAACCAATCCATTATCTCACCTCAATCATGCCACGACCCGCTCGTGATTGAAGCCAATTAAAGAATCGCTCGGAGACATAGGCTAAGATAATATAAAACACAAATAGCACCAAATAGTACTTCCAGCGCCAGTCATCATGGATTAGCCCTTTAAAAGCAACATAGTTAGCAGCTCCCAGACGTTCTGCCCATAAGACAATGTCTGGTATTTGCAATAATGACAATAGAGAAGTTGCCTTCACTAAAAGCATCCACACATTAGAGAGCCCCGGCAATGCATAAACCCACATCTGACGAACTTTAATATTCCAAAAAATCTGTTTTGGAGAAAAACCATAAGCCATAGCAGCTTCTAATTGCCCTTTTGGGACAGCCTGCATAGCACCATGTATAACATTAGCAGCAAAGGCACCATAAACAATACCAAAGGTAACACAGGCCATTAACAAATACTCGGTCGTAGTCAAATACCACTGCGCATCAGCACAGGGTGGCCACGTAGAGCCGTCCGCCAGCTCAGCACTGGTACAGCTTGCTTGAGCAAGAAAATACTCAACTGTTTGCTCAAATGCTAGGGGTAAAAATAGAAAAAATAGCACATCGGGAATACCCCGAAGCATATTGGTATAAACTGTTCCAATCAAGCGTAAACCCGACCATTTGGACTGTTTTAGTCCTGCACCGATAAGGCCAAAAAATACCGCGAATAGCGCACCTAATACAGCAGCAATTAAAGTAAAGCGCACACTGGCATACCATGCCAAATGTTTGCCATTAGTGATGTATTCAATACTTGATTGCCAGTCCATAGGAAACCAGCCAATGAAGGTGTCCAACATTTTTATTATTCTTTAAACAGACGCCATCTCAAAAAGATGGCGCTAAATGATAGGATGGGATTATTGTGCGAAGAATGGCCCTTTATCAAAGTACTGCTTGATTAGCTTGTCTACGGTGCCATCAGCTTTAAGTACTACTATTGCATCATCAATGGCTTTTAACAACTCTGTATCTTTTTGACGAAGACCAGCAGCAACGCCACCGCCAATAGCCACAGGCTCACCAACGAAAGAAATACTGCCTAGAGCATTCACTACTGGCTCTAAAAAGCTAGCATCTGCCATCAAGATATCTACGTTACCACCGATTAAATCAGCGATTGATTGGTCAGGATTTTCATAAGATAAAACATCATTATCAGCACCAAATGTCTCATTCACATAATCAGCTTGAATAGTTGCACCTTGCACACCAATTTTCTTGCCTTTTAGATTAGCAAAATCAAATTCCATATCCTTTGCAGCGGCAAAACGTGATGGGTCAGGTGGGAAGTATTCAGCAGTAAAGTTAATAGTCTCTTTACGCTCATCTGTTACTGACATGCCCGCCATGATTGCATCATAGTTACCAGCGATCAAGTTAGGAATAATTGAATCCCATTCATTCTGAACGAACTCACACTTATAGCTAATTTTTTCACAGATAGCATTACCTAAATCAATCTCATAGCCTGCTAACTTACCATCATCATCTAGATAGTTCCAAGGGGCATATGCTCCCTCTGTACCTATGCGCAAAGTGTTACCTGCTTGTGCTGACATGCTCGATGCAACAACAGCTGCAACAGCCATAGTAGTTAATAGTTTTCTCATAGTTATCTCCAAACCTCATGATTAAAAAACAAACTCTGTACAGTAAAGGAGGTCAACTTCCTGTATTAGATAAAAATTGCTGCAGCCTTTCTGATTTTGGATTATTAAATAGCTCCTGAGGTTCGCCAGCTTCCTCGATTAAGCCTTGATGCAGAAAAATAGCTTTATTTGAAACATCTCTTGCAAAGCTCATCTCGTGAGTTACAACCACCATTGTTGTGCCCTCATCGGCCAGTTGGCGCATAACATTTAACACTTCACCAACTAACTCTGGATCTAGTGCAGAAGTTGGCTCGTCAAATAAAATTGCCTCCGGACGCATAGCCAAAGCACGCGCAATAGCCACACGCTGCTGCTGCCCACCAGATAATTGTGTTGGATAAACATCCGCTTTTTGGGCAATGCCGACTTTTTCCAAATACACCATCGCTTGATCTATCGCCTCAACCTTGTCCACACCCAACACTCTGACTGGTGCCTCTATGACATTTTGCAAAATAGTTAGATGAGACCATAGATTAAACTGTTGGAAAACCATGCCTATACGCGACCGAAATCGTTGCACTTGCTTCTGATCCGATACAATGCGCTGCTTTTGTCGATTATGGCTAAATACTAAAGACTCTCCATTAAGTGCGATTTCACCTGTATCAGGCATTTCCAATAGATTCAAACAGCGTAAGAAAGTCGATTTTCCAGAACCAGAGGAGCCAATCATTGAAATGACATCACCTTTCTGAGCCTCTAAAGAAAGGCCATGCAAAACCTCTAGCTCTCCAAAAGACTTTTTGATATTCTGTACCGATAAAACAGCAGTGCTCATATTTTTTTACAGTTAAGTTAATGCCATAGCAACAAACAAGAATCTCTCTTCCCGTTGATCTACGTAGAGTACGAAATACCAATGCAAAAGACAAGTAAAATATCATCTCATTCTTTTATATAGCGTCCAACCAATCGCACATTCACCCAGCTCAAAATCATTATTCACAGATATAAAAAAACCCAAGATGGTCACCATCTTGGGTTTTGCGGCTGAACTTTTAACTGACTTCTTAGGAACAATTAGGCCAATGCAGCCTCAATACGTGTCGCTATTTCATCCATCTCGCCAAGCCCATCTACATTCTTAAGCAACGACTTCGATTCATAGTAAGCAACCAACGGCTTAGTCTGCGCCTCGTAGACTGCTAAGCGGCTGCGGATAGTCTCTTCGTTATCATCAGCACGTCCGCGTCCTAATAGACGATTGGTAATTTCATCAAATGGAACTTCGAAAAATAGCACAGTGTCTATTGGCTGTCCTAGCTCTGCCAACATAGCATCCAAACCTACCGCTTGCACTTCCGTACGCGGAAAACCATCGAGCATGAATCCTTTTTCGCAATCATCAGCTTGCAAGCGCGAACGAACCATGCCCAACATAATATCATCAGATACTAATTGTCCTGCATCCATAATCGCTTTTGCTTTAACGCCAAGCTCAGTACCAGCACTCACCTCTGCCCGCAATAAATCACCGGTAGATATATGAGCAATATTATGTTTTGCCGTAATTTTCTCTGCCTGTGTTCCTTTACCCGATCCTGGGGCGCCTAATAGTATGATGCGCATATCTTTCTCCTCACTATCTCAAAATTTGAGCATAATAATAGCATGAAAATCTTGATTTTCTTTTCTAATTACGCTGCACTATTTATGTGGATAGTACCAATAACGCATCATCTCAATCCTCTGTGCGAGAAATCTTACTCTCTTCAGCTTGCATAACACTCACTTTCAAGGCATTCCTCAGTCTCTTAGCGGTAATCATTAAATAGGTTCGACATAAACCCTCTAGCCAATGGCGTATTAACTACAAACTTAGCATATATTCCTGTATATGATATAAAGAAAAATAGGAGAAG
The DNA here is from genome assembly GCA_929200405.1 of uncultured Gammaproteobacteria bacterium. Taxonomy (GTDB): domain Bacteria; phylum Pseudomonadota; class Gammaproteobacteria; order Cardiobacteriales; family CAKMZF01; genus CAKMZF01. Next base: position 29,112 of record CAKMZF010000002.1, read on the forward strand.
TTCATGCCAAGTTTACAACCTAGTACTCAACGTCGCAGAAGCAATCGCAGCAATAGAGCAGAGCTTAATAAACAACGAAAACATAGCGATCAACAACTGCCTTTTCAACAGTTTCAATACCCCTATCCACCTACTGAGATTGCCTCTCAAGAAATAATTGAGCGCATTCACAATGCCTCCATCAAAATCCTAAAAGAACTAGGGATTGTCTACCTACACGATGGAGCTAGAGAAAAACTCAAACAAGCTGGCGCCAAAGTTATCGACAAAACGGTTTTTATGGATGAGGACTTTGTAAACCATCATCTGCAAACCGCGCCCTCGGCTTTCACGTTACATGCCAGAAATCCAGCACATAATTTGCGTATTGGCGATAATTATGTCGCCTTCACTTCTGTCGCCAGCGCGCCCAATAGTCATGACCGCCAAGGTGGTAGAAGGACTGGGAACTTTAATGACTACTGCAATTTCCTACGCCTAGGCCAACAATTAAATACAGTACATATGTTTGGTGGCTACCCTGTGGAACCTATTGATTTGCCCGTAGCCACTCGCCACTTACATGCTATAAAAGCTTTTATAGAGCTAACAGATAAACCGTTCCATGCTTATTCCCTTGGTGCCGAACGCATTCTGGATGCACTGGAAATCACAGCTAGAGCTTTTTCAATCACGATGGAAGACCTCAAACAAAAGCCCGTGCTTTTTTCAGTCATTAACACCAATTCGCCATTGCAACTTGACACCCCAATGCTCGACGGACTGATGGCAATGGCCGAATATAATCAACCCGTTGCCATTACCCCCTTTACCCTCTCAGGGGCGATGGCACCAGCGACCATTGCTGGCGCCCTTTCTTTGCAGAACGCTGAAGCGCTATCAGGCATCGTAATGACACAAGTCACCAATCCCGGAGCACCTGTTTTATATGGCGGATTCACCTCAAATGTAGATATGAAATCAGGCTCACCCGCTTTTGGAACCCCTGAATATATAAAATCTGCTCAAATCGGCGGGCAATTAGCGCGATATTATAATATCCCGTTCCGCTCCTCTAACGTCAATGCAGCCAATACCCTTGACGCCCAGTCCGCATGGGAAAGCGCTTTCTCTTTACAAGGCGCACTGGGTGGACAATGTAATATGCTTATGCACGGTGCAGGTTGGATGGAAGGTGGTCTAGTCGCCTCTTTTGAGAAAATGGTCATGGATGCAGAGCTATTAGGCTATATGCAATCTTATTATACACCGCTAAGTTTTGAAGAAGAGGACTTTGGCTTTGAGGCAATTAAATCTGTAGGCCCCGGCGGTCATTTCTTTGGCTGTGAACACACCCTTGCACGTTATGAGAATGCCTTTCACACACCATTGCTAGCCGATTGGCGTAACAATGAAACATGGCTTGAGGCGGACTCACCAACTACTTTTGACCATGCAGAGAAGCGCTATCAGTCACTTCTAGAGAACTATCAACAGCCGAATTTAGAGATTTCCATCAAAGAATCTATAGAAGAGTATATTTCAAAAAGAGAAGCGGCTGGTGGAGCTCCGACACTATAACAACCAACGCTGTCGAGAAAAAGATAAAAAAAAGCGAGTCATTGACCCGCTTTTTTTTGCTACTGATAACAGACTTGAATTTAACAGCAACGATCTCTCCTCGAACTCTGCTCATGATATTGATTTGCACATTTATGATTATTTTTACGTTGCGCCACAATGACCACGTTACAACTTGCATTTGATACAGAACAATTTGTACGGACACAATTTTACGGTAAAAATCATATTTTTCAAGCGAAAAAGCATAAATCGCGGTATATTTACCCAATAAGATAATAAAAACTCAAACAATCCAATAGATATGCGTGATCTTTCTCAAAAAAAGACTATTTTTCAACAGATTAAAATTAAAATATTCCCTATCCTTGCGAAATTAATTTTATTTTGTCTAATCATCACGCTTTTAATAACACTACCACTGCGCTGGTTTAACCCACCTTACACCGCTTACGAATATCATGCGAATCTCAGTGGCGATAATTATCAAAATTTGCAGCAGACGTGGGTCGCTTTTTCCGCCATGCCTGCCAAGCTACCTTTAGCGGTAATGGCTGGTGAAGATCAACGATTTATAGCCCATAGCGGCATTGATGTTACAGAAGTTCGAAATGCCATTCGAGACTACAGACAAGGCTCAAATTTAAGAGGGGCAAGCACATTAACCCAGCAACTTGCTAAGAATATATATCTCTGGCCCGGCCGTTCAGTTACCAGAAAAGGCATTGAAGCATGGTTAGCGCTAGCACTGGAAGTTGTATTACCCAAAAAGCGAATTCTAGAATTATACCTCAACACAGCCCAATTTTCTCGCGCTTATTTTGGCGCCGAAGCCAGTAGTCAGTATCTATTCAAACAGAGTCTGCATACTATATCTGATGAGCAAGCAGCCTTCTTAGCTGCTTGTTTACCAGCTCCGGCAGCATGTCGCCCAAACAATCAATCTGCCGCTCACAAAAAACGTCAAGCTTTTATTTTAAAACACATGCCTTTACTGAAAAAACAGTTCACACTATTACTATAGGACACGATAAATGCAGTCTTCTGTACTCACTAATCTGCTTTCAAAAACTCGAGCTATTGATTTACTCATTGCCGCAACTTGCTTTGCCCTATTAATTGCCGCCATAATTATGGAGTATCAGTTTAATATGGAACCATGCAAGCTCTGCATATTTCAGCGCATTGCTTTTGTACTGATTGCTGTCACCGCCTTAATTTCTGCTATTCACAATAGCCAAAAAATTGGTCGTAAAATCTACGGCATACTGATATTTATCAGCGCTGCCTTAGGTGCAGCATTATCAATGAGACATATCTATTTACAGAACTTACCCAAGGATCAAGTCCCCGACTGCGGACCAGCCTTAGACTACATGATGCAGATTTTGCCGATTGGTCAGGTAATTAGAGATGTTCTACAAGGCTCTGGCGATTGCGCTGAAGTCAGTTGGCAGTTTTTATCACTAACGATACCTGAGTGGACTCTACTAGCATTTGTAGGCTTGGGATTATTGGGCTTAATAAGCCATTGGATCAAGCCCAAAATATTGCAGCAATAAAAGTCGAAATTACGCTAGAGCTTTGCCATTTCAGCAAAGACTGACGCAGCCACTTCTACAGTGCGCTTAATTTCGGCCTCAGAATGCGCCGCTGACATAAACCCCGCCTCGAATGCCGACGGCGCTAAATAAACACCACCTCTTAACATGCCATGGAAAAATTGCCTGAATCTCTCACCGTCACAGGCAGTGGCATCCGCAAAAGATTTTATATTCTCTTGGTTTGTAAAATAAATTCCAAACATGCCACCGATATAATCCACGGTAAAGTCTATATCAGCTGTTTTTGCCGCAGCAAGCAAGCCTTCACACAAAGCCCGACAGCTCGCTTCCAGACTGTCATGGAAGCCTTCTACTGATATCAGCTCCAAAGTCGTTAATCCTGCTACCATCGCAACAGGATTGCCTGACAAAGTGCCGGCTTGATAGACCGAACCTAATGGAGATAGCACTTCCATTATCTCTGCACGACCACCAAAGGCACCAACAGGCATGCCGCCGCCAATAACCTTGCCCAAGGTAACCATATCGGCATCTATACCAAATTTTTGCTGGCATCCACCTAAAGCCGTGCGAAAACCTGTCATCACCTCATCAAATATCAACACTATGCCGTGCTCGGTACAAAGCTCTCTAAGCTTCTCTAAAAAAGCCTGTTCTGGTTTCACGAGATTCATATTTCCGGCAACTGGCTCTATGATTACACAAGCCACCTCACTACCAATGGACTGTAAAGTCTGCTCCAAACCTTCGATATCATTAAATTGCAAGGTCAGTGTATCTTTAACACAATCCTCTGGTACGCCAGCTGAAGACGGCGTGCCCATCGTTAAAAGTCCCGAACCTGCTTTGACCAACAAAGCATCAGAATGACCATGATAACAACCTTCAAATTTGACGATTTTATCTCGACCAGTAAAGCCACGAGCAACTCGAATAGCGCTCATGGTTGCCTCTGTTCCAGAACTACAGAAACGCACCCTGTCCATATTAGGCACGATGTCACAGACTTTTTTAGCCAATAATGTTTCTATCTGGGTCGGCGCACCAAAGCTGAGACCTGAAGCAGCTGTTTCTTGTACCGCCGCGATCACTTCAGGATGAGCATGACCCAATATCATTGGCCCCCACGAGCCGACATAGTCGATATAACTGTTGCCGTCGACGTCGGTAACGTAAGCGCCTTTGGCACTTTGAAAAAAAACAGGGTCTCCACCGACACTTTTAAAAGCACGAACGGGCGAATTTACGCCACCTGGTATATACTGTTGGGCATCTTGAAAATACTGGACTGAAAGGCTCATAGACTTCCTCGTTAAATCTTATTTAATGTATAAAACGAGATTGTACAGCAGCCACTCAAAACAAAAAGGGTCAAAGCATATCGATATTGCCCTGATACCAGCTATTCAAGATAAATAGCAAAATCTCAGAGATAATCGAGCAATTTATGGACGCATCCCTAGAAGAAAAACCAGATTTATTAGTCGACATTCTTAATGCCATCGAGCTTGAGGATTTTGTTGATATCGCGGAAAAGTTAGACCAAGAGCATCAGTCTGACATTGCCACATTACTGCAATCCATTCCGCAAAAATCTCGACTAGATATCTGGACAGATATACTTCCTGATCGGAAAGGGCTAGTGCTGGTGGAAATGAATGAAGATGCCGCAAAAGCACTTCTAGAGGAAACCAGCGCCGATGATTTAATTATCGGACTCTCTGAGCTAGATGCTGATGAGCAAGCATATTTACTCTCTATCACCCCAGATGAGACTGTGCCGCAAGTGCTCACCAGTATGGACCAGCAACAACGGGCATTGCTTGAACAATCGCTATCCTACCCTGAAGATCAAGCTGGTCGCATCATGGATACTGATTTTTTAACGGTCAGACCACAAGTTACCGCAGATGCTGTATTGCGATTCCTGCGCCGCCATGATGAGATTCCAGAACACACCGATTTAATCATGGTAGTCGATGTACGTTACAAACTCATTGGCGTACTTCCCATCCGAACGCTGTTAGTTGCCCAGCCTTCCACTATCGTTTTTGACATAATGGACGATGAGTATGCCGTAGTGTCAGATATCGATGCCCTAGATGATGTCGCCAAATTGATTGAAGGCCACGATCTTATCTCAGTTCCTGTTATTAACGAAGAAAACAAGTTAGTTGGCCGCATCACGGTCGATGACATCGTCGACCACATTAAAGAAAGTGCCGATAAAAAATTAATGAGCTTAGCCGGACTAGATGAAGACGATGACCTTTTTGAACCAGTCCGCCCTAGTGTTTTAAGCCGACTACCTTGGCTAGCAATCAACCTATGCTCAGCACTTATCTCCGCGACCGTTATTAGTCAATTTAGCCCCACACTGGAACAAATTGTAGCTCTCGCTATTCTAATGCCTGTGGTCGCCAGCATGGGTGGCATAGCTGGCAGCCAGACCATGACTTTAGCCATTCGCGGCATTGCGCTTGGTCACTTGCAAAACAGCAATGCAAAACTGCTAATTAACAAAGAGCTAGCCGTTGGCATGGCAAATGGACTTATGTGGTCCATCATTATCGGCATCATCAGTTATTTGTGGTTTAATCAAATCAAACTTGGCATAGTCATTGCCGCTGCCATTTTCATTAATATGACCATAGCAGGGCTTGCAGGCAGTATTATTCCATTAATGCTAAATCGCTTTAATATAGACCCAGCATTAGCAGCACCAATGTTTCTAACCACTGTCACCGATGTCATTGGCTTTTTAACGTTTCTTGGTCTGGCAACCGCTTTTTTACTCACTTAATTGTACTAAATGCTGTAAATGAATATAGATGATGAAATCATTTATCAGTACTTTTAGCAGTTATATTTCTCAACCTTCTTTCTGCTACCGCCATTACTAAAAACAGCACAATATCTTAGATGACAACAAAAGCCATCACCGCTACAGAATATCCCAGTTATTGCTCAACATTAACCGAACCTGGAATACTACACATCGCCCATCACCCTCCCGAAAAATCACAGAACACCTCAACGAAAGTAGCTAGTGCAAGACCAGCTATTGAAAAAAGTATGACGCCATCATACAAGAGGCGACTTTTTATTTTTAATAGGATAGACTTCATCCCGATTTTAGAGGACCTTGAACCATCTTATTTATTATATTTTTGAGGATTTTATGACTGAAGAAAGACTTTACCAGACTTGGATGTGTGTTATTTGTGGCTGGATTTATGATGAAGAAACCGGTGCTCCAGACGAAGGTTTGCCAGCAGGCACTCGCTGGGAAGATGTGCCACTGACTTGGATTTGTCCTGAGTGTGATGCTACCAAAGAAGATTTTGAGATGATAGAAATCTAAACGATTTGCTTTATGAGTGAAGGCTGCTATCAGAGCAGCTTTCTAACCAAGCACTTACAACACCACAGACATTAGAATTTCAATAACCTAGCATATTGAAAAAGCACACTGAGCAAGCGCTCATATAGCAAACAAATAACCTTGCCTATTTTGCTTTCGGCTTTGGTTTTTTTACAGGTTTATGTTGATTAGGGTCTATATCATAACGATCTAGCTTTTTGCTCAACGTCCCTCGATCAATACCCAAAACATTTGAGGCTTTAGTAATTTTTCCTTCAGCATAATGCATCACCACTTCTAACAGTGCAGGCTCCACTTGCTTCATAACCAATTGATAAAGGTGCGAGGGAGGCTCACCCTCTAACGCTGCAAAATAAGACTCAATGGTCTGCTTAACCAAAACATTTAGAGGCTTACCATTGTCTATTTTTTCTTTAACCGATGGCTCCTCTGAAGTCCTTTCTTTTATAGCACTTGCCTGATTATCAGCTTCGTTTGCAGTAGTGGATTTTGTTGCATCTATTGACACTTCGGATGCAGTTTCTGTAGTATTTGTAGGCTTGCTCATGAACTTTTCATCGTAAAAAACATAATTATTCTTATAAATCTCAATTCGGCAGTTGTCTTAAACTAGCTCTTTTATTTGATTGAAAAACGCTCTTATTTCCGTGAGCTGTTGCTGCGAGCTTTCTTGCCGACAAACAGTATGCCAGAAATTTTTACTAAATTCATCTATTTTCAATCGTTTAGAATTTTTCTCCAAATACCATCGCAGATGCTTTCTCGCCATTCTCACTCCCAATGGCTCACCATAAAAACCATGTATTTTACTTAAATGCGCAATGATAATTTCCTCTAATTCAGCAACATTCGGCGCTGCATACTCTATACCTTGCATTTCCGCGGAAATTTGTGCAAATATCCATGGTTGCCCATGCGCACCTCTACCAATCATTAGACCATCAACCCCTGTCATTTCTAAAACTGCTTTGGCTTTTCCCGCAGTGCATATATCACCATTCGCAACAATCGGCAGCGAAGATTTTGCCTTAACAGCACGAATTGTTTCAAACTCTGCTTCACCATTATACAAGCAAGCTCTGGTTCTGCCATGAATAGCAATCATCTGTATACCCGCATCCTCTGCAATGCTGGCAATACTAGCTGCATTTCGATTTTCCGTATCCCAGCCAGTGCGCATTTTAAGCGTTACTGGGACCGTTACGGCTGCAACCACTTGGTTCAAAATCTTACTAACCAGCGGCTCGTTCTGCATAAGCGCCGAACCAGAAGCCACATTACAAACTTTCTTGGCTGGACATCCCATATTGATATCAATGACATCAGCACCATTCTCAACATTTTTTTGCGCAGCATTCGCTAGCATTTCAGGATCATAACCCACTATTTGTACAGTATTTACGGCAGCTTGATTATCTAATATTCGCCGAAAACTGCTTTTTGCAGTGTTTTCTAAGTCCGGTTTGCTTGCCAACATCTCGGACACAGTATAGCCCGCGCCAAACTGCCGACATATTTGTCGAAATGGCAAATCGGTAATTCCCGCCATAGGAGCCAGCATCAGTGGATTTTCAATCCGATGAGTGCCTAATTGAATCGCTTTTAGCATAATTTACGCTATACTTAGTTTTATATTAAAAAAAGCCTATTATAAAGCATTCAGCCGATAGCTGAGCGCTTATAAGCAAAAGCTCAAGCGTTTAACTGCTGTAAATATTATCTTTGCAAGAAACATACCAAGATATATTTAGCGCCTAAACATTCTGCTAAATTCAAAAAACCATAAGTTTTATGACTGTAGACCAACATCAACTCCAAAAATATGCCACCGTTGCCAATGATTTAGCGGATATTGCCAGAACTACCGCAATGTCTTTTTTCAGAACAGCGGTGAGCATTGAGCTAAAATCGGATACCTCTCCCGTTACAGTCGCGGACAAGACTACCGAGCAGTTACTTCGACAAAAAATCGCATTGACTTTCCCAGAGCACACGATTGTTGGTGAAGAGCTAGAGACCGCACTGGGCGCAGTCAATAACCCTTGGCGTTGGACATTCGACCCTATTGATGGCACTCGAGCGTTCATTACTGGGGTGCCACTGTTTGGCAGTTTGATTGCACTACAGCACAATGAAGAGATTGTACTAGGAATTATTGAGATGCCCGCGCTCAAGGAACGCTTTGTCGCCTATAAAAAAAATGTTTCCACAACAAAATATATCAGCTATTTTATCTCCTCAGATAATAAGCAGCAGGAACTGAAAACTAGCAACATCTCATCTTTGGAAGAAAGCCGCTTATTTGCCACTGACCCTGCAATGTTTGACGCTCAACAAAAATCCAGGTTTGATCGACTTGCCAACCAGTGTGCGGTTACCCGCTATGGCGCTGACTGCTATGCCTATGCGTTACTGGCTATTGGACATAATGAAATTGTTGCCGAAGCCGATATGAAACCTTATGATTACCGAGCATTAATTGCGATTGTAGAGGCGGCTGGAGGTGTAATCACCGACTGGCAAGGCAATAGTTTAGCGAAGAATACTGACACCAGCACCGTTTTGGCAGCGGCTAATGCTGAGCTACACAAACAAGCTTTACAAAACTTAACCATCTAATTTACCGATATTTTTTAACAACACTTCTCTTATGAATATAGTTCGCTCTTGGTTTAAACGTTGGACTGAAAATCCAGAAACAGTTGTTTTGGTATTAATCCTGACTTTTGGCATGGGCATTATTCTATTCTTTGGCAATATGCTCACCCCTGTTCTTGCAGCACTGGTAATTGCCTATTTATTAGAAGGCATGGTTCAAAGCTTAGAGCGCTTTAAACTGTCTCGCCTTGTATCGGTTTTTATTGTTTTTATCGGATTTATCTTCGCAGTAGTGTATTTATCAATCTGGATATTGCCAATATTATCTTCACAGATTATTCAGCTGGTTCGTGAGTTTCCCATTATCATTAATCAGGGGCAGGAACTCGTGCTCTGGCTCCCAGAACGCTACCCTAATGTTATCAGCCCAGAAATTGTTAATGATCTAATTACCTCCGTGCGCAGTGGGCTTGGACAATTCAGTCAAACTGTGGTCTCTTATGCAGGCCAACAGGTTATCAATGTCATCAATATCGTTGTTTATGCTATTTTGGTACCGATATTGATTTTCTTTTTCTTAAAAGACAAAGACATTTTGTTTAAATGGGTGCTAGATCTACTGCCAAACGATAGAGACCTTGCTGATTCCGTTGCTTTAGAAATTAATGAACAAATCGCCAACTATGTGCGCGGAAAATCATGGGAAATCTTAATTGTCTGGATAGTCTCCTATGTGACGTTCTCCATATTTCAATTAGATTACGCTCTACTACTAAGCCTTATTGTCGGCTTATCTGTTATTATCCCCTACATCGGTGCGACTGCGGTTACTATTCCAGTACTGCTAGTTGCCTACATTCAATGGGGCATAAGCTCAGAATTTTGGTGGATAGCAGGTACTTATTTAGTTATTCAAATTCTAGATGGCAATGTACTAGTGCCTATTTTGTTCTCAGAAGTAATGAACCTACACCCCATCGCGATTATCTTAGCGTTACTAATGTTTGGCGGCATATGGGGCTTTTGGGGCGTTTTCTTCGCCATACCTTTGGCAACTGTAGTTCATGCAGTGCAAAGAGCTTGGCCTAAAAATTAGTTCCCAATACTGTACTACTTTAGTCAAGCCAAGACAAATCTAGTACCTCAGTGAAACAAGCGAGAAATCCTGCTACAAAGCCTCTGAGGCAAACTCTGCCAGCCGAGAGCGCTCACTTCTTTGCAGAGTAATATGTGCGGCATGTGGCCATTGTCTGAATCTATCCACCACATAAGTCAACCCGGAAGTGGTTTCTGTTAAATAAGGCGTATCTATCTGAGCAACATTACCCAGACAAACTATCTTGGTTCCAGGTCCCGCTCTGGTGATTAAGGTTGTCATCTGTTTACTGGTTAAGTTCTGCGCTTCATCAATAATTAAAAACTTCTTTTGAAAAGTTCGACCACGCATAAAGTTTAGTGAATGGATCTTAATTCTTTTGCCTATCAAATCATTAGTCGCAGCTTTTTTCCAAGCAGACTGGCGTTCAGTTGCTGATTCACTACCACTAAGCACCTCAAGATTATCCATCAGCGCACCCATCCACGGCGCCATTTTCTCTTCCTCGCTGCCTGGCAAAAATCCAATATCATCACCAACTGGAACGGTAATTCTAGTCATTATAATTTCATTGTATATAGGTGTATCCAGAACCTGAGACAAGCCCGCCGCTAACGTCAACAGCGTTTTCCCTGTCCCTGCTGCCCCTAAAAGAGTCACTAAATCAATACTGGGATCTAGCAGCATATTCATCGCGAAACTTTGTTCATTATTTTTTGCCTGCACACCCCAAACTTGCTTGGTACTATAATCAGTACATTTCTGTAATAAAGCCTTTCCATCAGCTATTTGTTTTACGAAATAGCCACTTTTATCTTCTTTAAGCTGAATTAGTTGATTTGGGAACCACCCCGCAACATGAGCACCCTCAACACTTAAAAAAGTATGCCCCGCATCATTCCATGCCGCTACTTGATGTCCCTGCCAAGGGTTTTCACTACCAAACCAAATGCCGGAGTCTAAAAATTCACCATCCTCAAGCACCTTGTCATTAATATAATCTTCTGAGTTCAGTCCCTCAATCTTTGCTTTAATGCGTAAGTTGATATCTTTAGAAACCAACACTATCTGATAACTTTCCGTATTTATCGGATGCGCTAACAACCCTTTTGCCACTGCAATAATTTGGTCATCAGCTAAACCTTGACGTTGCTCTGATGCCTGCACTTGAAAGAAGAGCCTCCCCTGTGGAGATTTCTCGGTTTTTACAACCGAAGGAATCGCCAACCCTACCATGATATCTTCAACCTGAGCATCTTGCATAATATCATTTAGAAATCGACTGGCCTGTCTGGCATTTCGAGAAACTTCTGACGAGCCTTTTTTACTGCGATCTAGCTCTTCAATCACCGCCATTGGTAAAAAAATATCATGCTCATGGAATCGAAATAACGCGGTTGGGTCATGCAGTAAAACATTCGTATCTAAAACAAATAATCGCTTATCAGCTACTTTATCGGAATTGTTTTTTGTCATTCATCTATCCTGAATCGTTTTTTCTCGGTAGTCAGCCCTACAAGGTCTAGCATTAAAGGCTTGCTAATAGTATCCTAGCATTCTGATAATGACCGTGGCATATTTTTGCCACTGTGTCACAAAAAATTCACAAAATTAAAGTCTACTCCAGAACTGCTAAAAACTGGATTAAGGAGCATATATGTTCTCAGGAAGCATTGTGGCGATTATCACGCCCATGAAAATTGATGGCTCAATTGATTATCAAGCACTAGATAAATTAGTCGACTATCAAATTGCCAACGGAACAAAAGGCATTGTAGCAACGGGTACAACTGGTGAACCTGCAACAATGACCCCAGAAGAGCACATTTCTGTGATTGACAGAATTGTTAAACACGTTGATGGTCGCTGTCAGGTAATTGCTGGCACCGGCTCTAACTCTACTTCTGAAACTGTATTTTACACCAAAGAAGCAGAAGCTCTGGGCGTAGATGCCTGTCTACTTTGCGTGCCATATTACAACAAGCCCACCCAAGAAGGCATGTATCAGCATTTCAAAACCGTGTCTAAGCAAACCAGTCTACCGATAGTGCTTTATAATGTACCGGGGCGAACAGTAGCTGACATGTCTGCCGATACCGCTGCAAGATTGGCAGAATTAGAAAGTGTTGTCGCTATAAAAGAAGCCAACACCATTGAAAGAATACGTACGCTTATTGATAAAGTCGGCCACAAGATAGCAGTGCTAACTGGGGATGATCCAGTGCTAGTTGACACCATTGCGTACGGGGGACAAGGCGTTATTTCGGTGACGGCCAATGTGGCTCCAAAATTAGTCGCTAATATCTGCCAACTCGCACTCAGTGGTGATATTGAGACTGCTAGAGCGCTTGAGAGCGCTGCCATGCCGTTACACGAGTCGCTATTTATTGAATCAAACCCCATACCAGTAAAGTGGGCTGCTGCTGAAATGGGTCTGTGTGAAAATGGTATTCGGCTGCCATTAACACCACTAAGTCAACAATACCATGAGCAAGTTAGAGCACAGCTGCAAGTTCACAAGTTACTGTAATAACAAAATATAATCAAAAGGAAAATCATGCAAAAGTTAATGAAACCCGTTGCTGCCACCTCTGCAGCATGTCTTTTAATCTTAGCAGGTTGTACATCCTCTTCATTGGATGTGGATCGCCGAGGCGATTATCAAAATGCGAAATCCACTAAAAGTCTGGCACTACCGCCTAAGGTTTCAAATCAAGCGCAGCTGCAAGATATTCTCAGAGTCAACGGTAATATTGGCAGTGCCAGAACCGCTGTCAATCCCAACGTGCCTGCAGCTGATCTTATTGGTGAAGGACTCAAACGCTGGATTCGCATAGCCGCACCTGCTGAGGCAATATGGACTCAACTTGATCCATTCTGGGCAAGTCAAGGCTTTAATTTAGAATCCAGTCAACCAACTATTGGCATCATGGAGACCGACTGGTCAGTCGATAGTGACAAATCTGGCACTGTTTTAGGTGGTTTATTAGCCAGTTTACAATCTGCCCCCCATCGCGATAGATTTCGCACCCGCTTAGACTCTAAAGGACCCAATACTACTGATATCTTCATTACCCATTACGGACAGAAATCTTCAGGTGGAACCTACGGCTGGCTAGATGAAGCATCTGACCCAGAGCTAGAAATAGAAATGCTGAAAAGACTAATGGTTTATCTTGGCTATGGCTCCGCGAAGGCTGAGAAACTTCTAGCAAACGCCCAAGCCGGTACTAATATTAATCCTATCCTCGCTAAAGATGCCGATCTCGGCAATAACATTAGAGGCCTAGTTGTTGCTCAATCTTATAATAAAGCATGGGAAACCGTTGGTTTTGCTGTTGAAGGACTCGGCTATGATTTTATTGATAAAAATATCCGTAGCGGTTATTACATTATCAAACCTAGGCCGACCAACTTCTGGGGCAAGCTATCTGGACTCCCTAGCGGTGATAACTTAAGATTGTCGTTAAGAGACTTAGGTGATAGAACAACTGTTGCCATCAAAGACAAGGACGGCAAGCAATATCTGACTGATAGCAAGACTAGAGCGTTTTTCAAAAAACTTAAAGCGCAACTAAACCCTTAATTCCTGTAATTTATGCCAAACTCAATAGCTGATATATAACAATCAGCTATTGAGTAGAAACACAACCCACTAATCACTATGTCTTCTTCCGAAGCACCTCAAAAAAACACTAGCAATATCCAGCGCTTGTCAGCTGCGCTAGTTAATCAAATCGCTGCTGGTGAAGTTATTGAAAGACCAGCCTCTATCGTTAAAGAGCTTATAGAGAATTCGCTAGATGCTGGTAGCACGCAAATAGATATTTTCCTAGAAGAAGGTGGCACTCGACTTATCGAAATTCGTGATAATGGCAGAGGAATAGCCAAACAAGATTTGCCCCTTGTTTTTGAGAATCACGCGACCAGCAAACTTCACAATGCTGACCAACTCAGCGATATCGCCAGCTACGGGTTTCGTGGCGAAGCACTGGCTAGTATAGGCTCTGTTGCTGAAGTTGAGGTGATTTCAAAAACTCCTAATGACGTAGCATTTTCCATAGAAGCCCTATATGACGCCAAAACCTCAGCATCTAAGCCAGCAGCAAGAGACATTGGCACGACAATCAGAGTACAGAACTTATTTTACCAAATACCGGCGCGCAAGAAGTTCTTAAAGACATTTCGCACCGAATATAAGCATTCTGAAGACGCAGCTATTCATCTAGCCCTTACTCGTCCAGATTGCAGCTTTAGTTTGCAACATAATGGTCAAACAAGCTGGTGCCTACCCATAGCAACTACCACTGAGCAGATGCAAAACAGAATTGTCACAGTGCTCGGGCCGCATTTTTTAGAGCAAACACTGTATATCGATCACAATATTGGACAGTTTAGACTTCATGGTTGGGTAGGGCTGCCAACTGCTGCACGCTCGCAAGCAGATCAACAGTACTTTTTTGTAAACCAGCGTCCCATCAAAGATAAATTGCTCAACCACGCTGTTAAGTTGGGCTATCAAGATGTTTTATTCCACGGACGTCACCCAGCTTATGTTTTAAATTTAGAGCTTCCTTTTTCGGAGGTCGATGTTAACGCGCACCCTGCTAAGCGAGAAGTGCGATTTCACCAGAGCCGTGAAATACATGGGTTTGTTTTTAGAGCCTTAAAGCAACTTTTAGCTGACACCAAACCCACAGCGATAGACAACGAAGAAGAACAACCAGCTTCCGTGAATACAGCAAATATTACTAACTTTGCGGACTTGCAGAAGCAATCTCACCTGCCGCTACACATCTCAGAAACACAACGTCAATACGGCATACCCCCAAGAACAGAGTTTCAAAGTCGCCATTCGAATATTGAACCGAATAAACAAATCCCAATTCGACTAAGGTCCACACAAACTACTTCTAGCCCTGATACAAATTTCAATACTAATATTGGCACGAACCCTGTGACACTACTAAACAGTACTGACATGCGCAGCGAGACAAGCCAGACTATCCATTCGGATCACTCGCTTGCACTACCTACAAAATCCATGACCCGACATGATACGGAAACGACCGAGCATCCTATAAACCAGCCTCCCACTCAGCTGAGTACCATGTCACAGGATAGTGAACAACAAGTAGATCAAGCCTATCAAGCGGATGCAGAAGCGCCGATGCCTCCTATGGGTTTTGCCATCGCCCAGCTCCATGGCATTTATATTTTGGCACAAACAGCACAGGGCATGATCATTGTAGATATGCATGCAGCCCATGAACGCATTACCTATGAAAGACTTAAAAAAGGCTACCATTCCAACGATGGCATTAGCACCCAAATACTTCTAGTACCGATATCTTTAAGCTTATCGCTGAATGAAAAAGCAACGCTTAATGCACATCAACAGGACTTTGAAAAGTTAGGTTTTGATATTGACTGGTTAAGTGAGCAAAGCATCGCAATCCGCGCTATCCCAACTCTGTTCAAACCAAAGAAAGCTGAGAAATTGGTTAGAGACATTATTAGCGATTTCAGTTTATTTTCTCAATCCACGAGATTACAAGATAAGCTTGATGAAATACTCTCTACCGCAGCTTGTCATGGTAGTATCCGTGCAAACCGTCAATTAAGCATAGACGAGATGAACTCCCTGCTACGAGACATGGAAATTACCGAAAGATCAAATCAGTGTAATCATGGTCGCCCTACTTGGGTACACCTAAATATGACTCAGTTAGACAAAATGTTTCTTCGCGGTCAGTAACGCTTTAATATACTTTTGAGCATGACCACCAACACATCTCTTACCCAAAAACCCAATGTTCTTTTTATCATGGGGCCTACTGCCAGTGGAAAAACAGACCTCGCTATTAAACTCTCGGCGGTCATAGACACACATATAATCAGTGTTGACTCTGCAATGATCTACCGAGGAATGGATATCGGTACCGCCAAACCTGATTCTCAGGAACTGAGCCAAGCACCGCACTCCTTGATAGACATTCGGGATCCAAATCAAGCCTACTCGGTCTCTGAGTTTATCGAAGACGCCAAGAGTGAAGTCAACAAAGCCCATCAGCAAGACAAGCTGGCGATATTGGTTGGCGGCACCATGCTTTATCACAAAGCACTATTAGACGGCATTGCTGACTTGCCATCCAGCAATCTGGAAAACAGGAGCTTACTAGAAAGTTTAGCTGCCGAGCACGGTTTAGAATCCCTGCATAAACAACTATCTGAACTTGACCCGATTATCGCCAGTAAAATCAACAGCAACGATCCTCAGAGAATCATGCGTGCGTTGGATGTTATATGGCAAACAGGGGTACCTTTTTCAACTTTGCAGACAAAAAACGAATCTGCCGCTGCTGCACAGTGGAATCACTATGTTGTTCAACTATTACCAGACCCCAGACATATGCTGCATCAAAAAATCGAGAAACGCTTCAAACAGATGATTGCACAGGGATTTATTGACGAGGTTAAAATTTTACTAAACACCCCAAATCTTTCTAAGGATTCACCAGGTCTAAAAGCGGTGGGCTATAAGCAAGCAGTAGAACACCTAGAAAGCAAAGTTAGCTTGGCAGAGATGCAAGAGTTAGGCATAATTGCTACACGGCAGTTTGCCAAAAGGCAGTTTACTTGGTTGCGGGGCTTAAAAAACGATACCAATTTCAACCCTTTTGACGCAAACTACCAGACGCTAGCGATAGATAAAATCCAACAATGGTATGAGCTGTCAAAAAAGTCTTTTAATCAGCAATAGCTTGCTAAAAAAACCTTTTATACGAAATCTCTACTTATTTTATCAAAAAGACTAGCAATATTAATTTTTAATTGATATAAAGATAACAGAAAAATAACCTATAAGAACAAGAAGTGAATTACATGTCAAAAGCTATATCCCTCCAGGAGCCTTATTTAAACGCATTACGCAAAGATAGAATCCCAGTTTCTATCTTTTTAGTGAATGGAATCAAATTGCAAGGGTATATCGAATCATTCGATGCCTACGTTGTATTACTGCGCAGCAATGTCTCGCAAATGATTTATAAACATGCGATTTCAACTATTGTTCCTTCCAGATCAATCAAGTTAAACTTGGCTGATGGTGAGACCATTGGGTCTGATGACGCCTGATCGTTGATATTGGCTAGTTATTATCTAATCCGTGATAATTTGTCAGTTTTTAATTGTCAGTTTACTATTTCGGTCAGTCGTGTAGACAATTCATCGCTACACGACTACACTTTGATCCCCCACATAGATCCCAATCAAAGGAATAAGCTTGTTTGACAGGCCACAAGGTGGCGAGCGAGCCATCGTCGTATATATATACGACAAGACACAGGAACACAATAAAACCCCTACGCACAACCTAGACTTCAACAGTCCAGAGAGCGATTCGGATAACGCCCTTCAAAGCCCACGCCTAGTCAACTTACTTAATGAATTTAAAGAACTGGCATCCGCTGCTGGCGCAGAAGTTATTGGTCAAGTCACCGGCTCTAGAGCATCCCCAGATGCTAAATATTACGCAGGCACTGGCAAGGTAGAAGAAATTGCAGAGCTAGCAGACACTCTAGAAGCCGAACTGATACTTTTTAACAACCCACTTAGCCCGGCGCAACAACGAAACTTGGAAACCAAACTCAAGCGGCGAGTGTTAGATCGAACAGGGTTGATTCTGGATATTTTTGCGTTACGAGCACGCAGCCATGAAGGCAAGTTGCAAGTAGAGCTGGCACAACACGAACACTTGGCCACGCGACTGGTTCGCGGTTGGACGCATTTGGAGCGACAAAAAGGCGGCATTGGTTTACGCGGCCCTGGAGAAACACAGCTAGAAACAGATCGTCGCTTGCTTGGCGCCCGCATAACCACCATCAAAAGCCGCTTAGACAAAGTTCTGCGGCAACGTCAAGAAAGCAGAAAGTCGAGGCAGAAATCAAAGCTGCCAACAGTCTCTTTAGTTGGCTACACCAATGCAGGAAAATCCACGTTATTTAATCGCCTTAGCAAAGCTGATATTTATGCCGCCGACCAACTGTTTGCGACACTGGATCCGACTCTGCGAAAAATAGACCTACAATCAGGCGAACCTGTGATTCTCGCTGACACTGTCGGATTCATCAGTGATCTACCCCATGAGCTAGTGGCAGCTTTTCAGTCTACGCTCATAGAAACCACCGAAGCAGATTTACTGCTGCATGTTATCGATGCTGCCGACCCAGAGCGATCGCAACATATCGAAGATGTCGATCAGGTCTTAGCAGAAATTGGCGCTGGTGAAATCATCGAGCTTAGGGTTTATAACAAAATTGATTTACTCGAAACATTTGAACCAAGAATTGACTATCATGCTGAAACTCAATTACCTACGGCGGTGTGGATTTCAGCTGAAAAAAGTTTGGGCATTGAGCTACTGTTTGAAGCGATATCAGCGCATATCGGTGGCTTGCAAATTCACGGACATATTGTTTTAGAAGCCAATGAAGGGAAATTACGAGCAGCTTTATATGCCGCAAATGCTGTAAAAGCAGAGTCCGTAGATGAACTTGGCGATCTACATCTGGAATTAAAAACCACTGAAACGGCTATACAACATTTACTGCAAGATCACACATTAGACATCCTCCGCATCACCAAATCTGAGTCATTGACATCATAAGGGAATATTATAAGGATATTTCCTTTAGCAAATTTCAGATAAATACAGCTATACGCTTGAAATCAAGAACTCTGCCCACAAATAACAGTAATCAAAATAGATAAAAACACCGGAGCACTCACTAATGGCTTGGAATGAACCCAGCAACGACAAAGCCTCTGATAAAGATGAGGAGAAGAAAACAAACGATCCTTGGCAACAGCAGCCCAGACAAGACGGACCGCCAGATTTGGATGAAGTTTGGAAGGATATGAAGAACAAATTCGGCGGCCTAGTAGGTAACAAGTCTGGTGGCAACCGAGGCGGTAACTCCAGTAATGGCAAAGGTGTGGGTGGCAAGAGCTTATTGCTATTTTTACTGATACCTCTCGCATTTTGGGGTGCCAGCGGTTTCTATACTGTTGATGAAGGCAAAGAAGGCGTTGTCCTTCAATTCGGTCGTTATATAAAAACCTCTAAACCCGGTTTGCGCTATCACCTACCTTCACCTATTCAAAATGTTCAGATAGTTGACACGCAAGGAGTTCGCATTAAAGAAATCGGCTATCGCGGTGGTTCTGGCAATTCTGCAAGAACGGTTCAAGAAGAGTCATTAATGCTTACCGAAGATGAAAACATTGTCGATGTAAAGCTATCTGTGCAATATCAGGTTGCTGACCCTAAACTATATCTATTTGCTGTGAATGACCCTGACCAAACTCTATTTCAAGTCGTAGAATCAACAACCCGTGGCGTGGTTGGTCAAAGTACTATGGACTATGTCTTAACCGAAGGCCGAAGCAGCATTGTGAGTGAGATTCAATCGCAAAGTCAGAAAATACTAGATGAGCTATATCATACCGGTCTACTCATTGGCGATGTCAACTTACAAGATGCTCAGCCTCCTGATGAAGTGCAAAAAGCATTTGATGACGCTATCAAAGCGAGAGAAGATGAGCAGCGCTCAAAGAACGAAGCGGAAGCTTATCGCAATGACTTAATTCCAAAAGCCCGCGGTCAAGCTGCTGCTATCCTAGAACAAGCAGAAGGTTACAAACAAAGCGTTATTGCAGCCGCAGAAGGTGAAGCTGCAAGATTTAGCTCTCTATTAAGCGAATATCAAAAAGCCCCTGAGGTAACCAAACAACGCCTTTACTTGGAAACCATGGAGCAGGTGATGGGTAACACGAAGAAAGTGTTGATGCCAGAGCAAGGTGGTAACTTAACCATGCTGCCATTGGCCGACATGCTAAATGGCCAGCCAACCTCAAGCAGAACTACAGATCAGAAAAGCATTACGGTAGCGCCGGTTAATAATACGACTACGTCTCGATCAAGTGCAAATACTGCACCAGATATTATGGCACCGGATTCACGCAGCAGGGAGAGATAACATGAATAAAAGCATAAATGCCCTACTCGTTATTATTGTGATTGCGTTGGTGGTTGTTTACAACTCAACCTTTACCGTTAAGCAATATGAAAAAGCACTAAAACTTCAATTTGGTGAAGTCGTTGGTGAGAAATACGAACCCGGCCTACATTGGCGCATTCCGCTAATACAGACTATCGTTAAATTTGATGCCCGCCTACAAACACTAGATGCACAGCCAGAGCGCTTTCTAACTGCAGAAAAGAAGAACCTATTAGTAGACTCTTTTGTAAAATGGAAAGTCAGCAGCCCATTATTGTACTACACTCGTGTGGGCGGTGATGTTACACGCACAAACCAAAGACTAGATCAAATCATTAAAGATGGTTTACGTGGTGAGTTCTCAAAGCGTAAAGTAAAAGATGTGATCAGCGAAGACAGGCTAGAGATTATGGACATCTTAACAAAGGTAGCCCATGAGAAAGGCAAAGAACTTGGCATTGATGTCATTGATGTCAGAATCAAGCGTGTTGATCTACCAGCCGAAGTTAGTGGTTCAGTATTTGAGCGTATGCGTACAGAGCGTGAGCAAGTAGCGAAAGAACTGAGATCTCAAGGTGAAGAGACCAAAAGTAGAATCCAATCTGCTGCAGATAGAGAAAAGCGCGTAATACTCGCCGAAGCTTATCGTGACTCTGAAAAGAAGCGCGGTGAAGGCGATGCAGAAGCTGCTAAGACTTATGCTGAGGCATTTGATCAAGATCAGTCATTCTATGAATTCACACGAAGTCTAGAGTCTTATCGCTCAAGTTTCTCGTCAGGCACAGACGTTATGATGGTAAATCCAAATAACTCAGCTTTCTTCGAAACTTTCAATAAAGGTATCAAACCTTAACCACCTGACTAAGGCCAGCAATCATGTCAGACCTGTTTTGGGCAGCAATCGGGCTTGTACTCATCATGGAGGGGATCTTGCCCTTCTTAATTCCTGCCAAAATCAAAGAACTTTGGCAGGAAATGAGTAAAATTCCAACGAATACACTGCGCACCATCGGATTTGGTAGTATGATTGTCGGTCTTTTGATCTTACTTATTACAAAAACATGACTACATTCGCATGGCAATTACCCAAAGGGCTTGATGAGCTACTCCCCGAGCAAGCTCGACAGCTTGAGCAACACAGGCAAGCCCTGTTATGGCTAACCGACAGCTGGGGATATGACTATGTCATTCCGCCGTTTGCAGAGTTCATGGACGTATTAAGCGTTGGCATAGGCCAAGATATCGCCAGTGAAATATTTCAAGTCGCTGATAATCACAGCGACAAAATGCTCGGCATACGTGCAGACATGACCCCTCAAGTCGCGAGAATAGATGCTCACAAACTGTATCATCAAGGCATCAATCGCTTTTGCTATTTAGGCACTGTGCTACTCGCTAGAGGCAGTGCTGACGGGCTTGGCTCAAGATCTCCGTTTCAATTTGGCGCCGAGCTATATGGCGAGTCAAGCAATGCCGCAGATATAGAAATCATAGAATTACTACTTGCCTCTATGGCGACAGTGGAAGTGCCCATTGCACTGTTGGATTTTGGCCATGTAGGCATATTTCATCACATCACCCAACAAGCTGAGCTAAACCGTAGCCAAACTCGGCAATTGTATGAGATATTGCAAGGCAAATCTGCCAGTGATCTAGAAAACTGGACTCAGCATAATAAAATTTCCACTGATATCAGCCAACTATTAATCAAACTATTAGGCTTCTACGGAGAGGCAGGTGAAGTGCTAAACCGTGCCGAAATAGAGCTTGTGCCACTACTGCCCTCCATGGACGGAATGATTAAAAATCTGCGCGCAATCATCCAATCGATAAAAATCAATCACCCCACTGTAGAGTGCCAAATAGACTTTGCAGAACACAAGGGTTATCGCTATCATACCGGAGTTGTGTTTGCCGCCTATACTCACGACCATGGCGCTGAAATTGCCCGCGGTGGTAGATATGACAAAATTGGCGAAGCGTTTGGCAGAGCAAGACCTGCAACTGGATTTTCAGCAGACCTGAAGACCCTAATGCGACTCAGCAAAGCACAGGCACCAGCTAAAGAATCTGTGTTTATACCCTACACGAAAGATACTGCAGATAATGAAAAAGTGGAAAAAATAATCGAACTTCGTGCCCAAGGCCATCGAGTTATTCAAGGCTTACAAGCCGATGAAACCGCCCAGAATAACAACTGCCAACATATATTAGAAAAACAACAAAGCGGTTGGCAGATACGCCCTGCTTCCAGTTAACCAACGCAAGAGATTAAACATTATGTCAAAGACTACCGTCGTAATTGGCGCCCAATGGGGTGACGAAGGTAAAGGAAAAATTGTCGATATGCTTTCAGAACAAGTTGCCGCTGTTGCTCGCTTTCAAGGCGGTCACAATGCAGGGCATACACTTGTCATCGATGGTGAAAAAACCGTTTTACATTTAATCCCATCTGGCATTCTTCATGACGATGTTCAATGCTATATTGGCAATGGCGTTGTACTATCACCACAAGCTCTTAAAACAGAGCTTGAAAAGCTAGAAGCCTCTGGTGTGAATCCTACCCAACGTTTAGGAATATCCCCTGCTGCTACAGTAATTTTACCAACTCATATTCAACTAGACCAGTTACGTGAAATTG
The DNA here is from genome assembly GCA_929200405.1 of uncultured Gammaproteobacteria bacterium. Classification (GTDB taxonomy): domain Bacteria; phylum Pseudomonadota; class Gammaproteobacteria; order Cardiobacteriales; family CAKMZF01; genus CAKMZF01. The sequence continues at coordinate 52,018 of CAKMZF010000002.1, forward strand.
CTCGTGGAGCAAATGCTATAGGCACCACTGGCAGAGGCATTGGCCCAGCATATGAAAGTAAAGTAACACGCAGCGCTCTACGCGTTGGTGACTTGCTAAACCAGCAAAGCCTAGAAAAAGTGCTAGAACCAATCATTAGCCAACACAACACAATGATATCAGCGCTATTTGCTGACCTAGATCTTAGTGAGGTCAGTGATGACATGCAGGCAAAATATGCAGAACTTATCAAACCACTGAATTATAGTACGGTACTAACAGAACTACTAGAGCAAGCTGAGATCATAAAACCTCTAGTAGTGGACGTTACTGAACAGCTGCATCAACTACGCAAGTCTGGACAGGCTATCTTATTAGAAGGCGCACAAGGCGCACTATTAGATATTGACCATGGCACCTACCCCTTTGTCACCTCATCTAATACCACCTCTGGCGGCGCTGCCACCGGAACAGGCCTTGGCCCACGCCATATAGACTATGTACTAGGCATTGCTAAAGCCTACGCCACACGTGTTGGCGCAGGTGCATTCCCTACAGAATTATTTGATGACACTGGCGCACAACTTGCCAAAGTTGGCAACGAATTTGGCGCTACAACAGGCCGCCCGAGACGTTGCGGTTGGTTAGACCTAGTTGCCTTAAAGCGCTCAATTGATATCAATAGCATGGACGGTGTTTGCATCACCAAGCTAGACGTACTTGATGGCTTAACGGAGCTAAAGCTCTGTACCGGCTATAAACGAAATGGAGAGGTAATTTCAGGCTTCCCAAGCAACAACTCTGAGTTTGCTGAGATAGAACCAGTTTACGAAACCCTACCCGGCTGGTCTGAGATCACTGCTGGAGTTACTGATTTTGACTCCCTTCCAGAGAATGCTAAGTCTTATTTGCAGCATATCGAGAGTTTTATTGATTGTAAGATTGCTATGTTATCGACTGGTCCTGATCGCAAAGAAACCATTGTTTTAGATAGCCGGTTGATGAATAGCTTATAGTCTTTATAAACTATTCTGTTTTAAAAATACACTTTAATATAAAGTGTATTTTTTGCTTTATTTTGTCTTAAATAAAATTTCTTTTATATTTTTGTATAGCTCGCCAATGCTGAGTGCTTAGTGGGCAACTCTGATATCGTTACTATGTCCTCATAATAGACTTTTCCAAAGTCTATCAGCCCAAAATATTCATCAACGAATTCATGAGAGACTCAATATTAATTCTCAATATTTTCTCACTTTGTCATAAGCAATAAAAACCTATAATCTACAGAAACAATAAAAAGAAAGTAAATATATTTTTGTTTTATAACATGAACAAATAAAACACTTATCTGGAGAGCATAATGAAAAGGTTATTAGTAGCAGGTGCTATTTGTCTATCGACTATCAGTGGAATTAGTGCACAAGCACAGGAAGCAGCAATTTTTTCTGGAAATGATCGGGTTCATCCCGTTTATGCCCGCAACGGCATGGTTTCGGCGCAGGAGGCTATCGCTGCTCAGGTTGGCCTAGAAATACTAAAAGCAGGCGGAAATGCAATAGATGCAGGTGTGGCAGTGGCATTCGCACTTGCTGTTACCCTACCTCGTGCAGGCAACCTTGGTGGCGGCGGATTTATGATGGTTTATGATGCAAAAACCGAACAAACAAAAGCGATAGATTATCGAGAGATGGCTCCGTCCTCTGCAGATAGAGATATGTTTCTAGATGACAAAGGTGATGCCGATAGCCATTTATCTCGTTTTACTGGTTTGGCAGTAGGTGTTCCCGGAACAGTGGCCGGTATGCAGATGGCTTTAGAGAAGTTTGGCACAATGAGCTTAGCTGAAACATTACAACCTGCTATTAAATTAGCTAGAGAAGGAATTGCTGTGACTCCGGGGTTAGCCGACAGTCTTAAAGGATTAGAGAAACGGTTAAAAAAATGGCCTTCTTCAGAAACTATTTTTTATAAGCAAGACGGTGATTTCTACGAGCCAGGCGAGTCTTTACAGCAGCCTGATCTAGCAAATACGCTGGAAAAAATTGCCAATAAAGGAGTTGATGGTTTTTATAAGGGCAAAGTCGCAGAACAAATTGCCGATGCTGTTCAAAGATCCGGTGGGCGTATTACGGTAGAAGATATGGCAAACTATAAACCGGTTTTACGTGACCCTGTAACTGGAAGTTATCGAGGTTACGAAATTGTCTCTATGCCCCCACCAAGCTCAGGGGGAGCACATATTGTACAAATTCTGAATATTTTAGAAGGCTATCCTATTGGCTTTTTAGGCCACAATTCAGCGGATACCATTCATCTAATGGCAGAAGCGATGAAGCAAGCTTATGCAGATCGCTCTGAATATCTAGGAGACAGTGATTTTGTAGACGTACCTATAACAGAGCTTACCGATAAAAATTATGCTGGCGATATTAGAAATAAAATCAGCCAATACAGAGCAACTCCATCTAAAACCATTAAGCCAGGTAGTTTAGCTCCCTATGAAAGTAATGAAACAACGCATTTCTCTATAGTAGACAAATGGGGAAATGCAGTTGCTAATACCTATACCATCAACTTCTCCTATGGCTCAGGCATGGTGGCAGATGGTACCGGTGTATTGATGAACAACGAAATGGATGATTTTTCAGCAAAGCCCGGTGTGCCCAATGGCTATGGCCTGATAGGAGGCGATGCAAATGCAGTCGCCGCAGGAAAAAGGCCATTATCCTCAATGTCTCCAACCTTTGTAATGAAAGATGGCAAAGTCTTTATGGCAACTGGTAGCCCAGGTGGCTCACGAATTATTACCACTACTTTACAGGTTATCATGAATGTTATTGACCACGGTA
>CAKMZF010000003.1 GCA_929200405.1 uncultured Gammaproteobacteria bacterium
GGCATTCAGAATGCCAGTAAAAAATGAACGATGCCGATTCATAACTGGAGTTTGATCTTATCTCAGCTAGCTGTCTTCTTTGAAGGATGACTTGATCGCGTACTTGCCGATACTTTTAAGTATTATAAGATGAAGATTCAATTCTGAGGCTTATATTCACTTATCCTTAACGTCTCAAGTGGGTGATTTTATATGAGCGTTGATGATCTTCAAATGCAGCATCAGAATCACTTGAGATCTGATTTCTTTCAGCCTTTTTCATCAATCTCTCGGCCAATATATACGAGGCAATTGCCACAAAAATACCACCTGCCATTTGCCCTATTAATACACCAGCCGCACCCCAGTATTGTGCGCCTAGATATACGAAGGGAATAATCCCTAATGTGTTGCGCCCCCAGTTTACCCATGTGGAATAAAAGGGATGCCCTAGGTTGTTGTATGAGGCGTTGCCGATGAAAATGATACCGTTAAATATCCATGCCAATGAAAGTGGGCCGCAAAACAAATAAATTAGCTCGCGGGCAATGCCTTCGGCATTAAACATATCGGCGATTGGGCTGCGTAATATATACATTACGCCAACCATGGGGATTACGTATATCACCACTAAAAACGCGCTGATGTTAAATGTTTTGCGTACTCGGTCATGCCGACCAGCGCCAAAATTTTGACCGATAATAGGGCCAATGGAGCCAGACATGGCGAAGATCAGTGCGAATGCAATGGGCGTGATTCGCCCAATAATAGCGAGTCCAGCGACAGCAGCTTCGCCAAATTCGGCAGCTGCTTTCACGACATAAGCGCCACCAATCGGTGCGGCAATATTCGCCAAAATCGCCGGAATGGCGATTACCAAAATGGGTTTTAAGTCTTTAATCGTGGCGATGAGAGATATCCCCGAAAAGCCACCGTAACGTCTTATGAGATACCATAAACCACTCATAGCAACAGATACGCGAGATAAAACTGAGGCCCAAGCTGCGCCCTCAAGGCCCATATCTAAGACGAAGATAAAAATAGGGTCTAACACTGCGTTTACGATGCCAGCGATTAGCGTCACCATCATCGACAGTTTTGCCGCACCGTGGCTACGCAAGGCAGCTGAGGCAACAACTCCGACTAGGAGAATAGGCATCGTTGGAATCAGAATTTTGAGATAGGAAACAGCTAGCTCTTGGGTTGCTCCAGTCGCACCGATCAGGCCTGTCAAGTTGTGCAATTGACTGAATAAGAGGGAGGCAAAGATTATCGCGAAAATAACGCCAACTATCATTACATGGGTAAGCAATTCGGTGGCTCGACTGGGTTTATTTTCGCCCAGTGATTTTGCGATTAAAGCTCCGCCTGCAATGCCGAGACCTATGCTGATAGAAGTTGTCATAAACAAAATAGTTCCAGCAAATCCTACAGCAGCGGCTAGCTCATCTATGCCAAGCATAGAGATGAATAGCATATCGACGACATCTACGATAAAAAGCGCTAAAAAACCCACAGCTGAGGTGAGAGACATGGTAATGATGTGTTTACTTAAGCTGCCGGAAAGAAATTTGGCTTGCTCGGTGTTGGAATTTTGTGTTGCGGTGTTCATGCTTTTGATTCACTCATAATAGCACTTAATTGTTTATTTAAGTCTGCTTCCCAGCGCTCCCGCTCTTCCTTGATCTTTTCAAGGTAGGCTGCGTTTTGGTGTGCGGGTATATCAGGGTCGTAATGTTCGGCCATTTCTAGCATGATTTTTCGATCCATGTCGTTAAACGCACTTACCATACGTTCGGATTGATCATTAGAGTAGCCCAAGGCCTCTACCGCAGAACGGCCCATACGCAGTGAACTATCATAGGTATCGCGAATAATGTCACGACATCCAGCAGCCCACAAATCATAGACATGATTTCTATCTACTGCTCGGGCTATAACGTGTAAATTGGGATAGTGATGATTGACGTACTTGGCTAGTTCAGTGATTTGCTCGCGATTATCAATAGCGATGATGAACAGTTTTGCCTCGTCGATACCTGCGGAATGTAAAAGATCGGGGCGTGTAGCATCTCCATAATAGGCATGGACATCAAAAGCTTTGAGGATTTCAAGTTGCTTGGCACTAAAATCAATCACTGTTGGTGACGCGCCTGTATTCCTCAGTAGCCTGTTTACAATGCCGCCAACGCGTCCATAGCCAGCAATAATGATTTCGCTTTTCTCTGCTATGTCATCTGCTTCGCGTGCATTTTTAGCAGCGAAACGCGGCGCAATGATGCGGTCATAGAAGATAAATAAGGCCGGAGTTAATAGCATTGAAAGAGCGACGATCAAAAGCAATCGATCTGCCAAGTCTCCTGGAATAACAGCACTGGAGACTGTAAAAGACAATAGTACGAAGCCAAATTCCCCTGCTTGTGCTAGCCCAAGGCTAAACAACCAACGGTCTGAACCGCCTAGTTTGAAAACCACGGTAAGCACATAAAGCACGATAATTTTAACCATCATCAATCCCAATGTCAGCGCCACAATTATGCTCAAATTGTCCATCAATAAAGCAAAGTTAATGCCAGCACCCACCGTCATAAAGAATAGACCAAGTAACAGGCCTTTAAACGGATCTATGTCGCTTTCCAGCTCGTGTCTATATTCGCTATTAGCCAACACAACACCTGCTAAAAACGTACCAAGAGCAGGAGAGAGGCCAACTAATGACATCAGTAACGCAATACCAATGACTATCATTAAAGCAGTTGCTACAAATAGCTCTCGTAATTTTGCGGCTGCAATAAACCGGAATACTGGCCCGGTTAAATAAGAGCCTGCGACAATGACAGCCGCAATCGCAGCTAATGTTACAAGTGCAGAGGCCCATGCTGGCAGACCATCAACCAAGCTCATTGATCCACCGCCATGCTCTCCACCATCATGCGCTGCATGTGAAAGCGTTTCGGATAATTCTGGTAATGCCAAAAGAGGTATTAATGCGAGCATCGGGATAACCGCGATATCTTGGAAGAGCAAAACCGAAAAGCTAGATTGGCCCCCATCACTTTTCATTAGCCCTTTTTCGCCTAAGGTTTGTAGAACAATGGCGGTAGATGATAAAGCCATCACCAAGCCAATTGCCAAGGCGACTGACCAAACCTGCCCTAAAGCCATAGCAACTGCCATCACGACAAGCGTGGTTAGCGCCACTTGCCCGCCTCCAAGCCCAAGCAATTTGGCACGCATGGACCACAGTAACTTTGGCTCAAGCTCTAGCCCAACCAAAAATAACATCATCACCACACCGAACTCAGCAAAATGTTGAATAGAAATAACGTCAACATGTAGCACAGTCAAAATAGGACTAATAACAATACCCGCAATTAAATACCCAAGCACTGACCCTAGCCCTAAACGGGAAGCAATTGGTACAGCAATAACTCCAGCAACTAAAAAGATGAAGGCAAGAAGTAAAAAATCAGTCATGTTTTTCCTAAGTTTTATTAAAGCTCTACTAAAAGGTGCAACAAGATTGTTGGTTGGTAAATTGATTGATGAAGTTAGTTCGAATTATCGGAATTCAAGTGAAGCTATATGTGTTTAGAAAACTAGTGTCTAATGCCTAATGGTTCTATTTTTCGTTTCAGATAAGAATATTGATCGTAATTTATTGTTATTTTTAAATTTGGAATTAAATTCATACATTGAAAATGAGTCCAGAGCATATGCTTTAGCTTTAAAGTTAATATTATACTAAACTCAATTGATTAATTGAGAAAATGAGACCAAAAATTTCCAATAATCTGTCGATGGTTTTTTTGGGGGGATTACAGGCATGAGTCGGCGAGGAAACTGCCATGATAATGCTGTGACGGAGAATTTTTCCAACCTAAAGAAGGAGAAAATTAGATGTAAAAATACAAAACGCGTGATGAAGCAAGATCAGATGCGTTTAACTGTATTGAGATGCTCTATAGCCCAAAGCGGCGATATACCCATAACCAACGAATCTTTCCAACTGGATTATGAAGATCTCTATTTTTTAAGTTAGAATTTTTAAGCTAGAAAGCGTCTAGTATTCTCAGGACTTACCTGTCATAGGTTCTAACCAAATAACAGGGCTTGGCCATCCAATGTTTGAACGTAACGTCTGAAATCCATTTTGGGTAGACTTATTACGTGCTTAAGTTGACTCAATGCAACAACGCCCTGTCAAAGCCTTGCAATACATTTACTGTATTGATGCCAATCTCTTCAACAGCATAACCGCCTTCCATGATAAAAGCCGTAGGTATGTTAGCTTTAGCAATGCGCTTGCCATAATCCGTAAAATCATCACAAGTTAATTTGAAAAAGCTAATGGGATCGTTTTCAAAAGTATCAACACCCAATGAGATGATCAATATATCAGGCGCATAATTTTTTACCTTAAGAAGGGCATCATCAAGCGCTGCACTCCACTGATCATATCCAGCTTTAGGTGGCAATGGATAGTTAACATTATATCCTTCTCCGATAGCATTGCCTGTTTCATCAGCATGCCCAAGATAATATGGAAAAGACTCCATAGGATCTCCATGAATAGATAAAAACATTACGTCATCACGGTCATAAAAAATATGCTGTGTTCCATTGCCATGATGAAAATCAACATCCAAAATGGCCACGCGTTTAGCCCCATTATCTCTAGCATATTGTGCGGCAATAGCAGCATTGTTTAAAAAGCAATAGCCTCCAAATTGATCAGCAGCAGCATGATGTCCAGGTGGACGACACAGTCCAAAGGCTACATTCTCACCTTCTAAAACCAAATCAGTTGCAGTAAGTGCTACGTCTTTACTTGCAAGGGCAGCTTCCCATGTACCAACGCTAATAGTGGTTTCTGATGCAAGTGCATAGTAGCCAACTTTACCCTCAATATGATTTGGAATATGGGGAGAGTTCATAGTGCGCGTTGGCCAGCAATTTGCAATCGCTTCGCTTTGATAACCAGCATCTTGCCATTCTTTGATGCAGGTTTCTAAAAACTTAACATAATCTTTATTATGAACGGCGTGAACCGGCTCCAGACCATAATCCCGTGGTTCAATTACTTCGCCTAGATTTACTTCTTTAATGCGATTCAAAATATATTCGGCACGCTTTGGACATTCAAAGGGAGGAACAATTTGGCCTTCAAAAATCTCAATTTTTGCATCTCGCAACTTATGTTTTTCTGAATATACTGTACGCATCTAACGCTCCATCAGCACTATTAAAATATGAGATGAGCGGGATTTTTAACCCGCCCAATTTTTATCTTTTATTGAAGTAGACTTTCCCAAACTTTAGCTTCCAGCTTAATTCCTTTTTCTGAACAAGCTTTAGTGAAAATAAAATTGGTTCCTTCTGGTGGGTTAACTTCAGGTGAATTTCTCATAGCATCATTAAAAAACTTCGCACTGCCTTTAACGCCATTCGCATAGCCTGCAAAGTTAGATTGAATGGCAGCATTTTCTGGCTGCATCATAAATTCAATAAACTTAATTGCATTGTCATAATTTTTTGCACCTTGAGGCACAGCTAGATTATCAGAGAATGATGGAACACCTTCTTTTGGAAATGCATAAGCGAGACTTGCTTTTTTCTCACGCGCACGAATGGAATAACCACTCCAATTCTGATGAACAGCAACATCACCGGATACTAAGCGTTCTAAAATACCATCGGATGAATAAATTTTTACATGCTCTTTTTGTTTTTTCAAAAGTTCAAGTACTTTGGTCATTTCTGTTGGATTTTCTGAACACAATGGGATGCCCAAAGCAATTTGTGCTGTAGAGATTACATCGTTAGCAGATTTAAACATCCCAATTTTGCCTTGCAATTCTTTTGGTGGATTAAACAAAAGATCAAAGGTATGAATATCGCCTTTATATGCATCAGTATCAATTGTAAATGATGTAGCACCTTGCATCCATGGAATTGTATATGTATTGCCTGTATCCCAAAATGAATTTTTAAAATCATCAGAAAGGTTTTCGTAACCTGATAATTTACTTGCATTAATTTCTTGTAATAGATCTTCTTTAATAAATAGTTCAACAAAATTATGACTTGGCACAACAATATCATAGCCTGTTGCCCCTGACTTTAATTTTGCAAGTAAAGTTTCATTAGAATCAAAAGTATCTAAAGTTACTGCTATGCCAGTTTCTTTTTCGAACTTTTTAATTAGATCGGGAGATGTGTAATCCGTCCAATTATAAATGAATAATTCTTCTTCAGCGATTGCTGATGTCATTCCAGCTGACAAGGCTAAAGCAGAAGCTCCTATAAGTGTTATAATGTTTTTCATAACTTCCTCCAGTAAAAATATGTCTTATCGTTTTTTTCCGATCCAATAAGACAGTGTTACAAACATGATCGAAATAATTAGTAGAATTGTTGAAATAGCATTAATTTCGGGTGTAATGCCTTTTCTAACCAAACCATAGATATAAATTGGTAAAGTATTAGAGCCCGCTTCTGCAACCATTAAAGTAATGATGAAGTCATCAATGGAAATGATAAAAGCCAGCATAGCACCAGAAAAAATGCCCGGAACAAGAATGGGTAATGTAATTAAACGAAGAGTTTCCCATTTATTTGCATAAAGATCTTGAGCCGCAACCTCTAAATTTTTATCCATACTCTGCAATCTAGCTCGAATAGGCATATAAGCAAATGGAATGCAAAAGACCGTATGAGCAATGATAATATTCCCAATGCCGAGAGATAACCCTATTGTAGAAAAAAACGTGAGTGTTGCCACTGCGGTTACAATTTCTGGAACCATAAGAGGCAAAATGATTAATCCCATGAACATAGGTTTATGCTTAATTTTGCGATTACGGCTCAAAGCCAATGCAGCCATTGTGGCAAAAATGGTTGCAAAAAATGTTGAAACAACTGCAATAATCAAACTGTTCTTAGTAGCGCGTTGAATGTCATCATTGGCAAAAGCTTTAAAATACCAGTCAATGCTGAAACCTTCCCATACTGTAGCTGATGATGATGAATTAAATGAGAAAAACACCAAAATCATTAAAGGTAAATATAGGTAAATAAAAAAGCTAAGGGTAAACCATGAAAACCCAGGTAAAGAGCGGATGTCTTTTGATTTTGATATTTTAATATCAGCTTGCAAAATTTTACTATTACTCAATGTACAATCTCCGTTCCATTTTTACGAGAATTACGGGCTTGTATTAACAAAGCAATGAGTACGATAGCCATAATAATTACAGCAAGAGCAGAACCAAATGGCCAATTTCGACCTGATGAAAATTGCAGCTGCACGAGAGATCCGAGCATTAAATTCTTACCACCTCCTAAAAGTTCTGGTGCTATAAATGCACCAATGGATGGAATAAATACAAGAATAGAGCCTGCTATAATACCTGGCATAGCAAGAGGGATAACCACATAGCGTAGTGCACCCCAATGGGTAGTATATAAATCACGAGAAGCTTCAATTAAACGTATATCTAATCTTTCAAGAGACGCATAAATTGGTAAAATCATGAAAGGTACATAGGTGTAAACTAAACCAAGGATAATTGCGCCTTCTGTATATAAAAGAGTAATTGGCTCATTTATGATACCTGAAGAGATTAGCATTGAGTTAACTAATCCTGTATCGCGCAAAACCAAGATCCAGCTATATGTACGGATAAGTAAGTTAGTCCAAAATGGAATGGTAATAAGCAGCACTAAAAAATTACGACGATCTGCATTTTGCGTTGCAATATAATAGGCTACAGGAAAACCCACTAATAAGGATACAATAACTGCTATAATAGAAATCCACATGGAACGGAAAAATATTTTTAAATATCCTGTAGAAAATACAAGATTATCAAATAAATCTCGACAAAAAAAAAGCTTTTGAAAAAAATCAAATGAAAAGCCGGTGCGCCCCCCGCCGTTAGGGTTTGGAATCATAAAAGAATATACAACAATAATCAAAATAGGGATGAGCATAAAAATGCCGACCATTAATGCTGATGGCAAAACACCCTTATATTGATCTATAATATTGAATAGTTTTTTCATTTTTTTAAAATTCGCAATGCGGCCGGATTAATAGCAAGCGAAACTGGTTCTCCAACATTTGCTATAGCTTCCCCGTTATGATGGTTTTCTGCCCGTACTTTAATTGTTTCATTGTTTTGTAAGATAACAAGATAATCAGTTGTATTGCCCAAATACATGATATCTGAAACGGTGCCAGCAAGAGTATCCTTATCACCAGCCTTTACAAAGGATACTTTTTCAGGGCGAATAGCAAGCGTGACTTTATCATTTTCTTTAATGCTCTCAACTCTTTGCCCCTTCAGCGATGTAATATCATCAATAATATATTCAACCAATTCATCTTTATGCTTACCAGCGACAGCGTCATAAAAATTTGCATCACCAATAAAGTCTGCAACAAATCGATTGGCAGGACGCTCATAGATTTCATCGGGCGTCGCTATTTGCTGTATTTCTCCAGCAGACATAACAGCTATACGATCAGACATAGACAAGGCTTCTTCTTGATCGTGGGTAACAAATACAAATGTAATGCCTGTTTCACGTTGCAAACGTTTTAATTCAGACCGCATGGCTTGGCGTAATTTTAAATCAAGAGCTGATAGCGGTTCATCTAATAGCAACACTTTTGGCTGTGGAGTAAGTGCACGCGCCAAGGCCACACGTTGCTGCTGTCCACCTGAGAGCTGATCTGGCTTTCGTGCGCCATATTCGCCAAGATGTACTAAATCCAACATTTCTTGAGCAACGCTATTCGCTTTATTTTTATCTGTACCAAGACGACGCAGACCAAAGGCAACATTATCCAAAATTGTCATATGAGGAAATAATGAATAATGTTGGAATACTGTATTCACAGGGCGAATCTCGGGAGGAAGATTCGAAATATTATTGCCATAAAGACACAATTCACCAGCTGTTATGCTTTCAAAGCCAGCGATAAGGCGCAATAATGTGGTTTTGCCGCAACCTGACGGGCCTAAAAGGGTGAAGAATTCATTATCATTAATTTCAAGTGATGCTGATTTTAAGGCTACCACAGGTGGATTTCCTGAGTATATTTTACGCAAATTATCTGCTTTTATTGCAACACTCAATTTAAACTCCTCATTTATTGCAAATTTAATCTAAAGGTCTTTTATGAACTATTTAGCTAATTTGATAGCATTGATAAAAATACGTTAATAAATTTGTCTTGAAATTTTTCACTTCGGAATATTAGTACCACATTTATTATAGGAATGCACGTTAATTGTAATACACAACGCCCATATAATGTTGTTTGTATTTTCAATACTTTACTTATGACGAAAGCACGAGATCAAATCATTAGCATTGTATGGTGCGTTGTGTTCGCCGTGCATACCTTTTTGGCTCTGACTCTGTGGCAAGGGTTCTGTGATGAATACCTCTCACCCTCTTTGACCAGCAAAAGCTTATCATCGAGTGTGGAGGTCTAAATCAAAAAAAGAGGTATTCATTATGAGCAATGTCACTACAATTTTTATCGATATTTGTGCCCTTAATCAAGCCCGCGCCATCATTATTAACTGACCGAGCAGATTCAAGCACACCCTAACGCCATTATCGCCATGGAGGCCTGCTCCAGCTCTCATGACTGGGCAAGAACCTTTGCTCTGATGGCCTTCCCCACCGAGCTGATTCCCGCTTTCGCCCACAGCGGCACAGTGTGCAAGTCAAAAGTATTCAACAACAAGATATCCAGACTCTATTGCGTATCCGCGCTGGCTATAAAAATACTCGCACTCGTATCATCAATCAGATGCGAGGTATTCTCCGTTGTGGGATTTCTGGTTGTTAGTATTTTGTTTGATATGTGGCTTATGTTGTTACAAAACAAAACAAAACAAAACAAAATAATATGATTTGAAAGCGCAAATTTTTTGTGTTTGTGTATTTGTGGGAGCGGTTGCTCTTTATTTTGTTGCTGCTGATATCGTTGCGTGGCGAGGAGGGTGTGAGGACAAATGGTTGGCCGCGGCACTAATGGTTGGTTTGAATTTCTTTAGGGGATTTAATCTGGCACTTGTGTATAGAATTTAACTATTTATAGTTTATATAATCGGTCATATGAAAAAGGGCAAGAGTAAAGTATGAGAGTAGCGATTTGCGGATGTGGTATTGGCGGTCTTGCCGCTGCCATTTTTGGGCAGCGTAGTGGCTTTGATGTGACACTGTTTGACCAGTTTGAAGTGCCAGAGCCGATAGGGTCTGGCTTGACTATACAGCCTGTTGGTTTGGCAATATTGGCACAGTTGGGGGCGGCTAAAACTGCTTTAGCTAAAGGAGCTAAAGGGTTTCAGATGCTGGGGCATGAGGCAGCGAACGGGCGGGTGGTTTTAGATGTGTCTTATGGCGAGCGAGGGGGTGAATTTTTTGGTTTGGGGATTCATCGCTCAAGTCTTTTTGAAGCGATGTTGGAGGTTGCAAGGGCTGAGGGTGTTGCAATAACTGCTCAGCATCGTGTTGTGTCTACTGAGGCAAATGATCAGGGGCGGTTTGTGCATTTTGCTAACGGAGCGTCAGTCGGGCCGTTTGATTTGGTTATAGATACCTCTGGTGCGAACTCTGCTATTAGTCCTTTGGTTTCTAAGGCGTTGCCTTATGGCGCGATTTGGGGAACGGTTGATTGGCCAGAGGAATGTTTGTTGCCTTATGATCGCTTACAGCAGCGCTATTGTCGAGCTTCCAGTATGGTTGGTGTTATGCCAATTGGAACTTTGCCAAATGAGACGACTTTAAAAGCTGCTTTGTTTTGGTCTTTGCGACGTGATCAAATCGATTCATGGCAGGCGACACCGATAGAACAGTGGCGAGATCAAGCGACAGCGCTTTGGCCTGAGCTAAAGCCGTTTACGGATCAAATATCTGCCCATAGCCAAATGACACCAGCGGTTTATTCTCATGGCAGTCTTAGCAAGCCTTATGGTGACCGGATTGTGTTTATTGGGGACGCGGCGCATCGTGCCAGCCCGCAGTTGGGGCAAGGTGCGAATATGGCGTTGTTGGATGCTGCGGCATTGATGCAATGTCTTAACTTATATCCTCTTGAGCAGGCTCTGCCTAACTATATGAAATCGCGCAGGCGGCATGTAAATATTTATCAAGCGCTGAGCTGGGCGTTTACACCAATGTATCAATCTGACAGCCGGCTATTGCCAGTGTTAAGAGATTATATATTGGCTCCTTTGAGTCGTATGCCTCCGGCTCAAGCGATGTTGCGCAGTTTGGTGAAAGGCACGTTGGTTAAATCAATACGTGGGTTGCCTCCTTTGTAATTGTAAGGTTTGAAAGAGGTATTTTGATGTTGCATTCTGTCTTTGCAGCGGATAGGAAAATACAAATATTCCTCTGATACTTGAAACATGACATTATGAAGCATAGATGAAAATTTCTTAAGTGAATGCAACTCAGTCAATGATCAGCCAATGGCTTGATTTATTTGCGGATTAAGTTGTGCATGAAGAATGCAGTTTATGATATTCTCTGCATCTTTATTTTCTCACGAAGTGCGATAATTTTCTTATCGACTTTACTGCCTTAGATTTCCCAAAATATACAGATATACACACTAGATGGACTTAATGGATTTTAGCTATGGCTTCTAAAGATTTGGCTGCAAAAACAGACTCTAAAGGCGTATTTACAGAAGGCAGTACGCTGCGTCATATTATTGTGATGACGCTGACTGGTGCTGTCGGCATATTGGCTGTGATGATGGTGGATTTTATTGATTTACTTTATATCAAGTCTCTAGGTACTGCTGAAACTGCTGCCGCTATTGGTTTCTCTGGTAATGTGTTGTTTTATCTCACGTCTATTAATATTGGTATTTCTATTGCGGCTGGGGTGCTTATTGCTAAGGCGATAGGTAGAAGTGCTATCGATGAGGCCAAGCAGATATCGACGGACTTTTATTTGCTGTCATCTCTAGGCATGGCGGTGGTTGCAGTGATTTTGTGGTTTTATACACCTGCTATTCTAACGATGCTGGGCGCCGAGGGTAGAACACATGAATTAGCGACTTCTTATTTAAGAATTATGTGGTGGTCTGCGCCAATTTTTGTGTTGGGTTTTTGTGGCATGGCGATTTTGCGTTCTGCTGGCGATGCCAAGGGCTCAATGAGCTGCACTTTGATAGCGGCGATTGTTAATGCGGTTTTAGATCCGTTTTTTATTTTTGATCGTCCGCTGGTTTTGCTGGGCATTGATGCACCTATTGGGCTAGGCATGGGGATTGAGGGGGCAGCGGTGGCTTCGGTGATTGCGCGTATTGCTATGGCAGTGGTAGCTTTGCGAGCGGTGATTGGCAAGCATAAGATGATTGCGCCGATTGACCTGAGGCAGACGGCAAAGCATCTGCCGATGATTGGAGCGATCGCTGTGCCTGCGATGTTGACGAATTTTGCGACGCCGGTTGGTGACTCTTTTGTGACTAGAGCGATTGCGAGCTTTGGTGATGCTGCAGTTTCTGCTTATGCAGTTATTGGACGTTTGATTCCTATTGCTTTCGCGGTTACTTTTGCTTTGAGTGGGGCTATAGGGCCGATTATTGCGCAGAATATGGGGGCGAAATTATATCCGCGTGTTCAGCAAATATTGAGGCAGGCGATTGGTTTTGTGGTGATTTATGTCGGTTTGGTGTGTTTGTTATTGCTAGCGTTAAAGCCAAATATTTTGTCTCTGTTTAGTGCTGTTGGAGATGAGGCCGAGCTGATTGCTTTTTTCCTAAATTATATCTCTTTCGGTTTTATCTTTATGGCGAGCATGTTTGTTGCCAATGCCAGTTTTAATAATATGGGCAAACCTACTTGGGCAACTGTACTGAACTTTACTCGGGCGTTGGGAGCGGTGCCGTTTTTGTTTGCTGGAGCTTATGTTATGGGTGCCAAGGGGGTGTTCTTAGGACAGATGTTGTGGACTGTTTGTGTTGCTGTTGTCGGGGTGTTTTTGTCGTTTAATTTATTGGGCAAAATAGCGATGGGTGATGAGGCGTTCTCTGGGGTCAGACGACGGCATAATTTTTGGCGAGTGCCCGTGTATTCGTTTAGTAGTTTTAAGGTGATGTCTGTTGAAGAGGGTGAAGCAATGCCTGTGGCAATGGGTGATGATGATAGAGAACTGTAGATAACTAGAGCTATTGTGGGTCTGCAATTAGGATGAGCATGGTGACTTGAAAAAGTTATCCACAACCCGCATCTCTGTTTTATTAAAGATATAAAAATTAGAGGTGTTTGTTTATGAGAGCAGATAAATTTACCAGTCGGTTTCAACATGCCCTTGCGGAGGCGCAGAGTCTTGCTGTTGGCAAGGGGCAGCAGTTTATTGAGCCCATTCATTTATTAAAAGCGGTAGTAGATCAGGAGGGTAGCACTGCGGCTACTCTGATTCAGCGTGCTGGCGGTAGTGTGGCGACAGTCAAAACTCGATTGCTGGATGAGATAGAGGCTTTGCCTCAGGTTGAGGGTACGGCAGGTGACGTGCAGGTATCTAATGATTTGGCTAAGTTGCTAAATGTCACTGATAAAATTGCTCAAGACAGAGGGGATGCTTATATTGCTTCTGAGTTGTTTTTGCTGGCTTGCGTACAGAGTAAATCTGCTGTCGGCCGTATTCTGAAAGAAGCAGGGCTGACTAAAGAGTATGTAACGCAGGCGATTGATGCATTGCGCGGTGGTGAGACGGTGAGTGACCCTAATGCGGAGTCTCAACGTGAAGCATTAGAGAAGTACACCGATAATTTGACCGATAGAGCGCGCTCTAGCAAGCTTGATCCTGTTATTGGTCGTGATGAAGAGATTCGACGGGCGATTCAGGTGCTACAACGGCGCACTAAAAATAACCCTGTGTTAATTGGTGAGCCTGGTGTAGGTAAGACGGCAATTATAGAAGGGTTGGCGCAGCGCATTATTAACGGTGAGGTGCCTGAGCAACTGAAGAATAAAGAGGTGTTGTCTCTTGATCTCGCAGCTTTGCTTGCTGGGGCTAAGTATCGTGGTGATTTTGAGGAGCGGTTGAAATCTGTGCTTAATGATGTCGCTAAGAGCGATGGCCGTATTGTGTTATTTATTGATGAGATACACATGATGGTTGGCGCTGGTAAAACCGATGGTGCAATGGATGCTGGGAATATGTTAAAGCCTGCGTTGGCGCGTGGTGAGTTGCATTGCATTGGGGCGACGACGCTTGATGAGTATCGCCAGTATATTGAAAAGGATGCTGCTTTAGAAAGACGTTTTCAAAAAGTGCAGGTGGATGAGCCTTCGGTGGAGGATACTATTGCTATTTTGCGTGGCTTGAATGAGAAGTATGAGGTGCATCATGGTGTTGATATCACCGACCCTGCTTTAGTGGCTGCGGCGACATTATCGCATCGTTATATCAGTGGTCGTCAATTGCCAGATAAGGCGATTGATCTGATAGATGAGGCGGCGAGTCGCATTCGCATAGAGATGGATTCTAAGCCAGAGAAAATGGATCGCTTAGAGCGTAAGTTGATTCAACTGAAAATTGAGCGTGAGGCGGTTAAAAAAGAATTGGACTCCGCTTCTCAAAAAAGGTTGGCAGCAATTGAGACAGACATTGACGCTTTAGAGAAGGAGTATGCGGATTTAGAAGAGATTTGGCTCTCTGAGAAGTCTCGCCTGCAAGGGGCTGCAAATATTAAAGAGCAGCTGGATAAGCTGCGCATTGAGATGGAAGATGCTCGTCGCAGAGGTGATTTGGCGAAAGCTTCGGAGTTGCAGTATGGGGCGCTGCCAGAGCTGGAACAGCAGTTGCTTGATGCTCAGGCGAAGGAGGGCGAGAGTTTCACGCTGCTGAGAAATAATGTTACTGAAGATGAGATTGCCGAGGTGGTATCTCGCTGGACTGGTGTGCCGATTTCTCGGATGCTTGAGGGTGAACGAGATAAGTTGTTGCGGCTGGAGTCTCATTTGCATGAGCGCGTGGTGGGGCAGGATGATGCGGTGACAGCTGTGGCAAATGCGATTCGACGCTCCCGTGCGGGCTTGGCGAGTCCTGATCGTCCGAATGGTTCTTTTCTGTTCCTTGGCCCAACTGGTGTGGGTAAGACAGAGCTGTGTAAAGCGCTGGCAAACTTTTTGTTTGATACCGAAGAGGCGATTGTCCGTATCGATATGTCTGAGTTTATGGAGAAGCATTCCATCGCAAGGTTGATCGGTGCGCCACCGGGATATGTCGGCTATGACGAAGGTGGCTATTTGACAGAAGCGGTGCGCCGCAAACCTTATTCGGTTGTGTTGCTGGACGAGGTTGAGAAAGCGCACCCTGATGTGTTCAATATTCTGTTGCAGGTGTTGGATGACGGAAGACTGACAGACGGTCAAGGCCGAACGGTGGATTTTCGTAATACCATTATTGTGATGACTTCTAACCTAGGTGCGGATCGCATACAGCGGTTAACGCTTGAGGGCAGTGATCAGTCAGCAATTCGTGATGCTGTAATGGAGGCAGTAAACGCACAGTTTAGGCCGGAGTTTATTAACCGGATTGATGAGTCTGTGGTGTTTACACCATTGGCAGCTGAGCAAATTGCTGTTATTGCCAAAATCCGTTTAGAGGACTTGCGCCAACGCTTAGCGAGTCGGGATATTGAGATGAATATCACGGATGAGGCTTTAGCTAAATTAGCCGAAGCGGGGTTTGATCCTGTATTTGGTGCGAGACCATTAAACAGAGCGATTCAGCAGTTAATAGAAAACCCGCTGGCAGAGAGATTGCTGTCAGGAGCGACTGATAGTGATTCTGTGTTAGAAATTGGTTATGATGTTGAGAGTGATAGTTTCACCTTTAGCTAACTATAGCTAGCAGTGTATTCTCTGTTGTTTGTTTAAAGCCTACCTGCGGGTAGGCTTTTTATTTATTGGGATTGATTTACAATGCATATATAATTTAAAGAGAGGCATTATGTGCGGAATTGTTGCAGGAGTTGCAGAGAGGTCTGTAGCACCGATTTTAGTTGAAGGTTTACGCCGTTTAGAGTATCGAGGCTATGACTCTGCTGGTATGGCTGTGTTTACAGGCACTGAGATAGAGCGAGCTCGGGTTTTGGGGAAAGTTGTTGGTCTAACTGAACAATTAGAGCAAAAGCCGTTGGTCGGTGGTCTGGGGATTGCTCATACACGCTGGGCTACACATGGCAGACCAAGCGAAATGAATGCGCATCCGCATATCAGCGGTTCAGATATTGCGCTTGTGCATAACGGCATTATTGAAAATCACGAAGCTTTACGAGCGGAGCTATTGACGGATGGTTATAATTTCGCATCAGAAACGGACTCTGAAGTGGTTGTGCACTTGTTGGCGAAGGTTTACAGCGAAACCAAAGATTTTGTAGAGGCT
This sequence comes from uncultured Gammaproteobacteria bacterium, assembly GCA_929200405.1. Lineage (GTDB taxonomy): Bacteria > Pseudomonadota > Gammaproteobacteria > Cardiobacteriales > CAKMZF01 > CAKMZF01. The sequence goes on from CAKMZF010000003.1 coordinate 16,414, forward strand.
TTTCGTCAAGTTGTTAGTCGGCTAGAGGGTGCTTTTGCATTAGCGGCAATTCATGCTGAGGACTCAACTTCAATGATGATTGCCAGAAATGGGCCTCCATTGGTGCTTGGTCATGGTTTGGGTGAGAATTTTGCTGCTTCTGATATGTATGCGTTACTGCCAGTAACCAATCAATTCACAGTGTTAGAGGATGGTGATATCGCTCATGTTACCCGAGCGTCTGTGACGTTATGGGATAAAGCTGGTGAGTTGGTCGAACGTGCTCAAGTTACTTCCACCCAGTCTAATGACGTAGCGGACAAGCAGGGTTATAAGCATTATATGCTCAAAGAGATACACGAGCAGCCTAATGCGGTTTTACAAACTCTAGAGGGTAGATTGGGGCAAGTTCAAGTGCTGCCAGGTAGTTTTGGGCCAGATGCTGATAGTTTTTTTGGTGGTGTGGAGAATATTCATATCATTGCTTGCGGTACTAGCTCTTATGCTGGTATGGTTTCTAGGTTATGGTATGAAACGTTAGGTATTCCGACGACGGTTGAGATTGCCAGTGAGTATCGCTATCGCCAAGTAGCGATGCCTAAAAACACCATGATAATTGGAATTTCTCAATCCGGAGAGACAGCAGACACTATGGCTGCTCTGGAGTATGCTATAGAGAATGGTGCCAGAGGCGTGCTAGCTATATGCAATGCGCCCGAGAGTTCAATCACTCGATTGGCAAAAATCACCTTGCTTACACGTGCTGGCAGAGAAATTGGTGTAGCTTCTACCAAAGCGTTTACTGCGCAGCTAACCGCACTGGCTTTGGTTGCGGGTTATATTGCTCAGCTCAGAGGTGATGATGAATTTGCAGCAGAGATGACTGCAGCGCTTAAAGCTTTACCAGAACAAATCGTAGAGGCGTTGGCATTAGACAAACAGATTGATCAATGGGCGGAGCATATCTTGCACAAAGACAATGCGTTGTTTTTGGGTCGTGGGCTGCATTTTCCGATATCGCTTGAAGGGGCATTGAAGCTGAAAGAGATTTCTTATATTCATGCAGAAGCTTATCCAGCAGGTGAGTTGAAGCATGGGCCTTTGGCTTTGGTGGATGAAAATATGCCTATAGTTGCTATAGCGCCGCAGGATGAGTTACTAGAAAAAGTATTGTCAAATTTACATGAAGTAGAGGCGCGTGGTGGCGAACTATTTATATTAGCAGGCGAGGGCGTGAATTATGAGCCAGAACAAAGTAACTTAGTGCATATTATTAAGATGCCAGCAGTTAGTCGGCTATTAAGTCCATTGGTTTATACGATTCCATTGCAACTGCTGTCTTACAAAGTGGCGCTAATGCGTGGAACGGATGTTGATCAACCGCGTAACTTAGCCAAGTCGGTGACGGTAGAGTAAAAGGTTAATAGTAAAATCATGGTAGTGAATTCTATGGTTTTGTCTTTGTCAGTCTTTATGATGTTAATACTGATGCGATTTTTTGCATCAATGGCTTAGCGTCACTCTCAATGTAGCAGCTCGCTAGCGTGCCATCGCTAGCAAACTGATGATTTTCTATAGTTTGCAAAAAACTGATAAGTTGATGGTAGTAGCCGTCGTAGTTCACTATGCCAATAGGCTTGTTGTGCTGGCCTATATTGCGCATAGTCCAGACTTCAAATAGTTCATCAAAAGTCCCGTACCCTCCGGGTAGAGAAATAAAGGCATCACTTAATTCAAGCATTTTGGTTTTTCGCTCTGCCATTGTATTAACTTCTATTAACTGATGCAGTCCTGTGTGGGTTTCTTCGAGATGATCCAATTGATGCGGACGAATCCCTATGGTGGTAACTCCTAAAGAAATAGCTGTTTCAGCAATAACGCCCATTAACCCAGAAGTACTGCCGCCATAGACTAATTGGTGACCGCTGTCTGCTATGGCCTGAGCCAAGGCGATTGCCGGGTTGTGAAAGTGTTTATCAACGCTATCTCTAGCGCCACAAAATACACATATGTTCGCCACTGAAATGCTCCTGAGTAAGTGTTTTTATTAGTACCCGAGAGTAACATTTCTGACGATTAAAATCGAATGAGTGGCAGAGTAGATCATTGGTGAGTGTGATAAAAGGTAGGGGAAAATTGGTTTGTCTTTTTAAGATTCGGTCTATGTAAATACCGAAGGAAATTTATAAATAAATGAAAACTGAAGATTTATACTACTGCGTCAGTCATTTCCGGTTACAATTAGTCAGAATTGAGTTGTGATGATGGGGTAAGAAATGGTATCCTATTCGCTGATTTTTTAGTGTCTGATCAAATTGATGATATAAATTAAGCTCGTTGGTTTAGAACAAGGGCGCGTGTACATTATTGTAAGTGGAAAAAAGACTGGATTATCAAGTGTATAGTGGGAATTTCGGATGAGGGATTATTACTATATTAGGCTATCATAGCTATAAGAAACGATTTTAAGATTTTAGTTTGCATCTGGAGAGCAGAATGAAGGGTACTGTAAATAAGACCTCTGTTACAAAATATATGACGATGTTTTCTCGTTGTACGATAGCCGCAATAGCAACGTTAGTTGGCTCAGCTGCAACGGCGGAGTATGGACTTAATATGACGGAAGGCGTTACCGATATCAGTAAGCAGGTCTACGGCTTGCATATGATGGTGTTGGGTATTTGTATAATCGCCTCAATCGTTGTTTATGGGGTTATCGTTTATAGTTTAGTAAAGCATCGCAAATCCAAAGGGGCTGTGGCTGCACAGTTTCATGAAAGCACTACTGTGGAGATTTTGTGGACAGCTGTGCCATTAATTGTATTAGTGTTGATGGCAATTCCGGCGACTAAGACTTTGATAGCGATGGAAGATTCACGTAACTCAGAGATGACGGTAAAGATTACTGGTTATCAGTGGAAGTGGCACTATGATTATCAAGGTGAAGGGGTTGATTTCTTCTCCACTCTAAGCACACCAGCCGCACAGATTTATAATCGTGAGGAAAAAGGCGAACATTATCTGTTAGAGGTCGATAAGCCTTTGGTCATTCCTGTTGATACTAAAGTGAGATTCGTATTGACAGCTGCGGATGTGATTCATAGCTGGTGGGTTCCTGATTTGGGTTGGAAGAAGGATGCTATTCCAGGTATGGTTAATGATTCTTGGACAGAAATTATCGATGGTCCGGGGATTTATAGGGGGCAGTGCGCTGAGCTATGTGGCCGCGATCATGGATTTATGCCAATAGTTGTTCGGGCTTTGTCGAAAGAAGATTATAAAGCTTGGTTAGAAGAACAAAAAAATAGCATCTAGTAATAATCTAGAAGTACGTAATACCGAATTTAAGACATTTTGGAGAGTAAGATGGCAACTGTTGATACTGCAGATCATCACGATAATCATGGGCATGACGATCATCATGGTCCAGAGCCGGGTATAATGCGATGGTTCAAAACAACCAACCATAAAGACCTTGGTACGCTCTATTTGATATTCGGTCTGACGATGTTTTTCATCGGTGGTGCGATGGCGATGATTATTCGTCTGGAGCTATTTCAGCCCGGTATTCAATTTGTAGACCCTTACTTTTTTAACCAAATGACGACAATGCATGCGATTGTGATGATTTTTGGTGGTGTTATGCCGGCCTTTACAGGTTTGGCAAACTGGATGATCCCGATGATGATTGGCGCATCAGACATGGCTTTGCCACGTATTAATAACTGGGGTTTTTGGCTGTTACCAGCTGCGTTTTTGTTGTTCTTATCAACATTATTCATGAGTGGTGGTGGTCCTGCTGGCGGTTGGACATTATATCCTCCTTTGGTATTGCAGACAGGTGATGCATTCCCATTCGTTATTTTCTCAATTCATATGATGGGCATTTCATCAATTCTGGGTGCTATTAATGTTATCGCAACTGTTATTAATTTACGTGCACCGGGCATGACATTAATGCGTATGCCAATCTTTGTATGGACTTGGTTAATTACTGCTTTCTTATTATTATTGGCAATGCCTGTTTTAGCAGGTGCGGTAACGATGTTGCTTACAGATCGTTTCTTTGATACTACATTTTTCTCAGCTGCTGGTGGTGGTGATCCGGTTATGTTCCAGCATATTTTCTGGTTCTTTGGTCATCCAGAGGTGTATATCATCATTTTGCCTGCGTTTGGTATTGTTTCTCAGATCATACCTACTTTTTCTCGCAAACCTCTATTTGGTTATGCGTCTATGGTTTATGCAACAGCATCTATCGCATTTCTATCTGCAATTGTATGGGCGCACCATATGTTTACAGTTGGTATGCCGCTCGCAGGTGAGTTGTACTTTATGTTTGCAACGGTAATGATCGCGGTGCCGACAGGGGTGAAAGTCTTTAACTGGACTGCAACGATGTGGAGAGGTTCGATAACATTTGAAGCGCCTATGCTTTGGTCTATAGCGTTTGTTATCTTATTTACTTGTGGTGGTTTCTCAGGTCTTATGCTTGGAATCGGACCAGCTGATTTTCAATATCATGATACTTATTTTGTAGTAGCGCATTTCCATTATGTTCTTGTAACTGGTGCGGTGTTCTCTTTGATGGCAGCTGGTTATTATTGGATGCCAAAGTGGACAGGGCATATGTATAATGAGAAAATTGCTAAGGCACACTTCTGGATTTCAACAATTAGTGTCAATGTGTTGTTCTTTCCACAACATTTCTTAGGCCTTGCTGGTATGCCGCGTCGTATTCCAGATTACAACCCACAGTTTGCTGAGTTTAATATGATCTCTTCAATCGGTGGTTTTGTATTTGGTATATCTCAGCTGTTGTTTGTTTGGTGTTTAATTAAGTGTATTCGTGGTGGTGATAAAGCAACTTCTCAGGTTTGGGAAGGTGCGCAAGGCTTGGAGTGGGAATTGGACTCTCCTCCGGCGTATCATACTTTTGAGACGCCTCCGTCGGAAGAGTTGATTATCAAGCACGCACCTACAGCACATTAATGCCGCAATAGAAGTTGATAGGTGTAAATTGTGGCAGTGAGTGAAGATAAAACTAAGACAAGTTCGTCAAGCGTTTTGACAACAGCTGTTACCTTAGTCGCTTTTGTCTTAGTTTTGTATATAGGCTTCTTTTTTATTATGTGGTCCAGAACTTAGATTCGTATTGAAGTCTTTGGAATACAATGACCGTAAGGACAAATTTTGTCAGAGTCGAAGCTAGCAAGCCAAGAGCATAAAGGCGGATCGGAGCAGGCAAAGAAAAATGCACCGCTTGTAGCAAAACTGCTAATAGGTGTCGTGTTAATGTTTGGCTTCGGCTACGCTTTAGTGCCTTTGTATGACATATTATGTGATATTACAGGATTAGGTGGCAAGGCAGGAAATAATACTCAGATTTCTGAGCAAGAGATTGATAGTAAAGCTATTGACTACTCTAGAACAGTTACCGTTGAGTTTGTTGCTAATAATTATATGCAAGGACGATGGCGATTTGAGCCGGGTGAGTACAAAGTAGAAGTGCATCCTGGTGAGTTTACTGAAACACATTTTGTTGCAGAGAACTTATTAAAGACGGAGCAGTCAGTGCGACCTTCATACAATTTAGCTCCAGCGGAGTCTTCTTTGTATTTTCAAAAGATACAATGCTTCTGTTTTACAGAGCAAGAGTTTGAAGGCAACGAAGTAAAGAGAATGCCGGTGATTTTTAGAATTAAACCGGATTTGCCAAAACATATCAGCACGATTACTTTGGCATATCAATTAAACCATTTGGATAAATAACGACTTTTGAGAGAAAACCTATGAGTGTGAAATCAGATTCCTCTATCTACTATGTCCCACATGGTAGTATGATCCCAACATTGGCGACAATCGCCTTATTGTTCTTAATGTATGGTTTGTCTTCATGGATGAATGGCGGAACAAATGTTGTTTTCTATCTTGGTCTAGTTGCTTTAATTGCTGTTGTCTGGCGTTGGTTTAGCGTGGTAATTAATGAGAGTGTTAGTGGTAAATACAATGCTCAGGTTGACCGTACGTTCCGCCAGAGTATGGCGTGGTTTATATTCTCAGAAGTGTTTTTCTTCGCAGCTTTCTTTGGTGCACTTTTCTATGCCAGGCATTATTCTGTAGGTTGGATAGGTGGCCTTTCAGCTGAAAAGTATCACACTCATGAGCTTTTATACCCGACATTTGAAGCGATCTGGCCTACAAATGGACCTGAAAATATGGGCGGTGATTTCAAGGCAATGGGTCCTTGGCCACTGCCAACCATAAATACACTAATTCTATTAACCTCCGGTGTCACTTTGACTTGGGCGCATTGGGGAATGGCAAAAGGCGATAGAGTGCAGTTATCAAAAGGCTTGCTTGTCACTGTTATTCTTGGTTTTATCTTCCTATGCTGTCAAGCTTATGAGTACTATGAAGCTTATGCGCACTTGGGTTTAACGCTAGGTACCGGCATTTATGGTAGCACATTCTTCATGATGACTGGTTTCCACGGTTTGCACGTGTTGCTTGGAACAGTCATGCTGTTGGTGGTTTATCTCAGAGTTTTAAAGGGTCACTTCAGTCATGAGAATCATTTTGCCTTTGAAGCTGCCGCTTGGTATTGGCATTTTGTAGATGTGGTTTGGCTATTGTTGTATCTATTCGTTTACATAATCTAATAGAAGTAATAAAAAAAGGGCGGAAGCCCTTTTTTTATGTGTGCATTTTAATTAATGCCATCTCAATGTGTAAGGCTTAGAGGGTGTGAGGTTGTAGGTATCCGAAGAAGGACGCGATTATAATCAGAATAAAAATCGCTAGTGATAGGGCAACTCGCCAAGTAAGCGATTTCACGATTTTTTTCTGATTTTCTGGATCTTTTGCAGTGAGGTTCCGCATGCTTACAAATAAGCTGATAATGACACATAGCAGTAAAACAATGAGTATGGTTTTAATAATCATCTAAATCCTTGATTTGAAGTTGATATAACAGGAGCGTTATTATACGTCTGTTATATCGTTGGCAAACAATATTCCCAATATCGTTAGAATTTTTCACTATGACAAATCTACAAATAAGGGCTACTAAAAAGCTAGATATAAAATCGATTGTGATTATACATTTGCTGGCAGTGCTTGGTTTAGTCTTTTTCTGCAGCCTCGGTTTTTGGCAATTAGATAGGGCGAATGAAAAAGCTTTGTTGCAGACGAAGTTCCAACAGAACGAAAACCAAGTTGCCGAAGCAATTAGCAGTTCCCAAGATTTCAAAGCGGCTGCAAACTTTCAAACCTTATCTGTATTGGCTAAATGGCAACCAGAAGCAACTTTTTTGCTAGATAGTCAAATTCATGATGGCAAAGTTGGTGTTTATGTTTTTACCCCTATTACTCTCGGGGAGGATTGGTTGTTGGTGAATAGAGGTTTCTTGCCTTTACCTGCAAGTCGACAGTTTTTAGAATCAGATATTAAACGAATTGGCCTGATTGAGGGAGCTAATAAAGTAGCAGATATTCTTGCCAAGAAATGGCTATGGCCTGAGGTTGGTATGACGCTAGAGGCAGAACAGTTTCAAAAGCAAGACTTGACATGGTGGGGAAATATTACAGCAGAGGCGTTAGTCAAACATTACGGTATTGCATCTGGTCGGTTATTGACAGAAATTTTATTATTGGATCCTTCTGAGGCAAATGGCTTTCAGAGAAATTTTGAAATTGTTAACCGATCTTTTGGGCCAGAGAAACATCGTGCTTATGCAATACAGTGGTTTTCATTTGCTGTTATTATTATTTTGCTGCTTATCGGGTATTGGCTTAGGTTACGTAAAAATCCACTACAATCTTAAGAGCAAAGCCTGTAGAATGCGCAGCCACAAATTCACGATATGTGGCTTAGACACATGTTTTTTAACTTATCTATTTAGAACGTTTTATGAAAAAACAATTATTGTTGATTGTTCTGGTTTGCACCGCGCCAATAATCTTGGCAAATGCGATGTTTTATTTCTGGGAAAGCAAAGGTGGTTATCAGCATGGTGAGTTGCTTACACCCGTTATTCCTCTTGAAAATGTTAGTGCGCAGAAGATCCCAAACAAAGAATTAGTTGATTTGAAAGCATTGCAAGGAAAATGGCGCTTGATTGCTATTGCGGATATGAATAGTTGTAATCAAGCTTGTGAGTTAGAGCTGATTGAGATGCGTCAGATCAAGCTCTCTATGGGTGAAGATTTGCAGAGATTAAAGAATACGCTATTGCTTATTGAGCCAATGACAGCTGAGAATCAGCAGAAATATCTGAAGGCGTTCCCATTATTTGATATTCTCGAAAATGCTGATGAAATTATATCACAGGTGCAAACGGCTTTTTCATTAGAAAATGCTAGGGACGGAGTATTTTTAATTGATCCGCTCGGCAATATTGTGATGCGTTATCCTCTTGGTTCAGGTCCAAAAGGGAAAAGCAAAGATTTGCATCGACTCTTTAAATATAATCAGTTGGGTTAGGCTATGAAAACAGCATTTAAATGGCTAAGTTTTATCGCTTGTTGTATCGCTATGATTGTTATAATGAAAGGGGCGTATGTTAGGTTATCAGACGCAGGGCTTGGTTGTCCAGATTGGCCTGGTTGTTATGGGCACATAGCAGTCCCTAATACTGCGGATGAATTGGCGGCTGCCAATGAAAATTACACTCGTCCGGTAGAGCCTGTGAAAGCATGGAAGGAAATGATACATCGCTATCTTGCTTCATTCCTAGGGCTAGTGATTCTAGGTTTGTTGTTTTTAGCTTATGGACTGAAAAAACGCGGCGAAGAAGTGAGCTTGATTTGGCCTTGGCTCTTGGTGACCTTGGTTATATTCCAAGGTTTGCTGGGTATGTGGACTGTGACCCTGAATGTTAAGCCAGCCATTGTTACTGCGCACTTAATTTTTGGTTTTGCTACAGCAGCAGGGCTGTGGAGCTTATTTTTGAGCCAAAGGTCGGAGCGCTATATTGTACAACCTCAAGCTTTTCGCAGTTCAATAATTCTTGGTTTGCTATTATTGATTGGGCAGATATTTTTAGGCGGCTGGGTCAGCACTAATTACTCTGCTTTGGCTTGCATAACCTTCCCTGGATGTAACATTGGTAATCCATGGCCTAAAATGGACTTTAGTGAAGGTTTTGTGCTTTGGCGCGGTCTAGGGCAGGATTATGAGTTTGGCGTTTTAGATTCAACAGCTAGAATGGCTGTGCATATGACGCATCGTCTAGGTGCAGTTATTGTAGGGTTGTATTGGTTATGGCTATCAATAAGAATAATCCGCAACGGCACTGGATCTATAGTGATAGTCTCAGGTCTTACATTGCTATTAATCACGCTACAGTGGGGTTTGGGTATCTCTAATATATTGATGAGTTTGCCAATAGCAATAGCGGTGGCGCATAATGGTGTGGCTGCATTGCTAGTACTGACCGCGATTACCTTATTGTTTTATGCTAAGCCTCCTAGCCAGAATTAGTCTATGAGTACTGAAGAAAATTTGCAGGCTGGCAATATTTGGCAGCAGTATTACGAGCTGACCAAGCCACGTGTAGTGGCGTTGATTACATTTACTGCTATCGTTGGTATGCTAATGTCCGTACCGGGTGCATTGCCATGGACTATCGTAGTCTTCGGTGTTCTGGGCATTTTTCTTGTTGCGGCTGGGGCGGCTGCTATTAACCAATTAGTTGATCGCCGTATAGATGGCGAGATGAAGCGGACTCAGAGTCGGCCAATACCACAAGGGGCAATATCAACTACTCATGCACTTATCTTTGCATTGTCTATCAGCTTGTTGGGAGCGATATTGTTGTGGATATTTACTAACCCTCTGTGCACTATTCTGACGATGTTATCACTGCTAGGTTATGCGGTTATTTATACTATGTATCTTAAGCGAGCAACACCGCAGAATATTGTTATTGGGGGTGCAGCTGGCGCAGCGCCACCATTATTAGGTTGGGTCGCTGTTACCAATTCGGTTGACATCGGTGCCGTTATTTTATTTATGATCATTTTTTTTTGGACGCCACCGCATTTTTGGGCGCTCGCCATACATCGAAAAGATGAGTATGCCAAAGTGAATATTCCTATGCTGCCAGTGACTCATGGGGTTGAGCTGACGCGGTTGCATATTTTGTTATATTCTATTTTGTTGGCTATGATTACCGTAATGCCCTATATGATAGGAATGAGTGGTCTACTGTACTTGGTGTCGGTCGTTTGGCTTAATGGTCGTTATATGTGGATGAATTTCACATTTTTTAAGACAGGCGATGATAGTAAAGCAATGCCATCTTTTGTTTACTCAATTAAATATCTGATGTATCTCTTCGCCGCATTGCTGATAGATCATTATTTGTATTACCATCCATTTGAGCAGATGTTTGGCTAATTATTTTGATACTGGTTGAGGAATCGCTATCTTAACCCAAACAGGGTAATGATCAGAAACAGGCTTTTTATTTACGAAAAAGAGTGCGTTATTCAGATCGCTTCTATCAGGCCAAAAAACCCCCGCTTCTTTACAGCATAAATTTTTAGCAGGTAATACATAATCAGCTCTAATTTTACCGAAGTTAAAGTTTGCGGTATAAGGTCTGCCGCTAGTAAATCGTTTTGCAGAAGGTGCTGGGTTAAATATCGAGGGATGATTTAGTAAGCCTTGAATCGTAGCTCTGTCACCATCTCCTCGTTCTGGATCATTATTTAAGTCCCCTAATATGATAAAATTTTCTACGTTATAGAAACTGTCGCGATGGTTGTTACCAGCTGAAAATCCTCCTAGAAAACCGTTATCGTCTCGAATCTTACTTCGAGTGTCATTGCTAAGATACTCTTGCCAGAAAGCAATTTCTGCCGCGTTACGATGATAATTTCTGCGCTCAGGCCCATCAAATACCGGAGGTGTGGGGTGAGAACAGAGGCAGTGCAGGGTGTGGTTGTCTGATAGTTGGACAGCTATATCCCAATGTGATTTTGAAGATAGTCGCAGTGATTCCTGCTCGACAGGCGTAAAATATTCTATGCTTTCATAACGGTTATCAGATTTGAGCGAAGGTAGGTAAGATGCTTTAAGGTCTTTCCATAGGAATTTCTGAAAAGTTCGACTGGCGGATTGGACAATGGGAAATCTTGAAAGTAATACCATGCCATACTGACCATTAAATAGTCCATAGCCGTAACCATCAGTGGGTAAAGTGATCTTGCCGTCTTTATTGAAATCTATTGGAGATATTACTCCGGTATTTACGGGTGCGCTGAAGTAGTACTGATAATGTTTGTTAGGTTCTAAATGTTGATTGATATGGTCGATGAAATTATCGATGCTATCGTTGTTAGGAGAATAATCAAACTCATTGAGCAATATTATATCGGCATCAAGCGCCGCAATGATTTGAGCGATAGCTAGTATATGTGGGTCATTCTGGCGTATAGCTTGTACCAGTTGTCCTGCCTTTGATCTGCTTAAGCTGGTATTATAAGTCGCAATTTTGCAGATCATAGTCGGGCGATTTTGCTCTATTATATCTGTTTTGGCTGAGCCTGAGTTATTCAACAGTCTGCTGCTTGACCATATGAGCATAGCTGCTATTGAGCTGCATAAGTTCTTGATGGCTGCCGCTCTCAATGATTTTTCCTGAGTTGATCACGGCAATTTGATCTGCGTTTCGAATGCTGCTGAGCCTATGTGCTATCAATACTAATGTTTTATGACTTTGAAGCTTTTCTAGAGCTTGTTGAATTTTGATTTCAGATTCGGTATCTAAGGCTGAAGTAGCTTCATCCAATAAGATAATGGCAGAGTCTCTATATAACGCTCTAGCCAGTGCAATGCGTTGCCTTTGACCGCCAGACAAAGAAGCACCATTTGGTCCAGTTTTGGTGTGCATTTTTTGTGGCAACTGGTCTACAAATTGCCAAGCATTGGCTGCTTCTAATGCGGTTTTAACGGCTTCTTCATTAAAAGTGATTCCTTGTTTTCCGGTGCCGCGAGCAGACAAGGCGATATTTTCAGCAATAGATAAATCAAATAACACCGGAAATTGTCCGACATAGCTCATATGAGAGCGCAATGTCTCTCTAGGGATATCTTTGATGTCCCGATCACCGATACATATACTGCCAGATTGTGCTTCAATTAAGCGAGGTATGCAGTGCAGTAATGTGGTCTTACCGCCACCAGATGGGCCGACAAAAGCGGTCATCTTTTTGGCTGGAATTGTCAGGGAAATATTATTAAGAATCGACTGCTCAGTATTGGGGAACTGCAATGAGAGCTGGTTAATCTTGATGTCTTCGCTAAGAGAATTTTTAGTCAAGGAAGCGTTCAAAGCTGCTTTTGCTTGTGGAGTATTGAGGGATTCTTTTGGAGAGTCTATCCACTCAAAAACGTCCTCAGCAGCGGTGATGCCACGTTGTAGCAGCTCATTGACTTTGGTTAATCGCTTAATAGGTGGTAGTAGCATTGCCATGGCTGTGAAAATAGATATAAATTTACCAACAGAAATCTCACCACGACCTGCGTAATAAATAGCTGCATATATCATTAAAGACATGGCAATGACGGTTATTAGCATGGTGGTTTGGCTGGCGATCACTCGAGCGCGAGTTACTCCAAGCATGCTGCGGCGAACTTTGGCGTTATTTTGACGAAACTGATCAGAAACCATCTCCGTCGCGCTGTATATTTTTATTTCTCGATGACCCAATAAAGCTTCATTTACTTGTTGACCGATGTCGCCAGTAGAATCTAAAAGGTTCTTGGAGAGTCTTTTTAGGCGCGCGACTACCCAAGTTGTAATTAAGGCAACGAAAGGGATGATTAGAAATAATATGGTGGCTAACTGCCAATGCTGATAGAAGACAAAGCCAACTAATGCAATGATGACTAAGCTGTCTCTAATCAAAGTGGTTAAGACATTGGTAGTGGCATTCAGCATTTCCTGGGCATTGAAAACAAATATGGATTGCAATTTTCCGGAAGCTGTCTTGTGTAATACTTGATCTGGCAGATGAATGGTGGTGTCAAATAGTTGTTGTCGAATGTCTTTGATAACATTGGTTGAGACAGATTCCATTCCGATGGTAGAACTAAAAGCCATTAAGCTTCTGAAGATAAAAACCAAGGCGATAATAATTGGCATCCAACGAATGTAGAAAGGATCTTTCTCTATGAAAGAGCCATCAAGTAGTGGCTGCATCAGGCCTGCTAAACTAGACTCCGCAAGGGCATAGAAAATCGTTGCTAGAATGGCAAGGGCAAAAGTTTTCCAGTACGGTTTTATAAAGCTCAGTAAGCGTTTGTAAGTATCAAACCTTTTGGGTTTTTGCTTATTTGTAGATTCTGATAATACTGTCATTTGCTATGCTTGAGTATCTTGTGCTTTTAATCGGTGATTGAGACAAATAATATCACGACTACATTAACTGCTGCTATGAATTTACTTTAAACACAAGCAATTGCTGAGTTTGTAAAACTTGTTTGAGTGAAATGCTGAAATTCTATACTTGGTTTGGAAGCTGAAAACGCAGCCACTAGCATGGTGAAGAATTGCCATGACTGATGGACAGAGGCGCCCTTTGCAGCAGCATCTGCCTCAGCTAATAGTGTGTTGATAAGGCTCAGTTTCTCAGGGGTTATATGAGTAAATGCTTGCTTGTATGTCTGCTGTAAAAAGTTGGGAATGTTCTCGCGCTTTAGAGCACCAAGCAGCGGTAGCCCTTGATCCATGGCAGATTGTAAACGAATAAGTAAATTGACATCTTTTTGAAGTAAGCCGATAAGTGGCAGCGTCGAGCTATCTTTGCCTTGTTCTTGAAGACGGTAGAGTATACTTAAAGCTGCATGGTAATTACCGAGAAGGCATGCATCTTTAAGGTCAAAGTTAGTATAGCGCGCATGGTCAGTACAAATTTTTCGGGTTAAATCTACCGTTAAAACAGGTTGATCGGTTTCTAAGCTATCGACGGCCAATTTAAGGATATCAATTTCTTGTTTGGCTGCCAGTAAATTACCATTGCAGCGATAGGTTAGTAGGGCAACTACATCGCCTTCAAAGCGAATTTTAGCCGCTTCTAAGCGATTAGATATCCAGCGCTTTAGCTTGTCTTGCTTAGGGGTGGTGCATGGGCAAATCCAACCTAGACTTTCTAGAGTTTTCATCCATTTACTATTAATTTGGCTTTTGGTTAATCCGCCAAGCTGGATAACTAGATGGCTGCCTTCAGCGCAGAGTTGGCTTAGCTTAATTAAATTATCATGCAGCTTTTCTGGAAATTTTGCTTCAAAAGGCAGTTGCAAATGAACAACCTTCTTCTCACCAAATAATGACATGCCACCAAGCTCCGACTGGATATCCCCCCATTGAGTATGGTTGTCTATAGTGAAACGTAGCCACTCATAATCATCTTGCTTGGCAAAGCCGCGGATTGTATCGACTGACTCAATTGACAGTAATGGTTCATCACCATAAAAACAGGTAACTAAGGGAATACCATTTTTATTAATGGTTGCCGTTACCTGCTCAGGCCAGACTTTCATGAGTAATCTAGTTACAGCAGGCTTTGCAGCAAATCAGTGAACAGATCAATCTCGGCGATAGAGCGATCACGAGACTTGGTAACGCTATTGCTAGTGTCTTCTTGGATAATGCGTCTTCTCTCCTGTATTTGCTGTCTTTCGTTGGCTGTAGACTGAATGTTACAACTAATCTCAACAGTACGCGTTTGGGCGGTCTCATCATTGTCTATCGTTAGTGATGAACAGCGAGCTTGCTGTATCTCAATAGTGGCGTTGTCGGTAATGTTGATGCCGGATTGTGTGATTGCAGATTGCAGGTTAGAGATTTTTGCAGCATCGCTGCTAAGCTGTATTGCAAAACTATTACCAGAGGCATTGTTATAGCCTTTGAGTTGGTAGCCGCAGGCAGTAACGGATAGCCCCAAAAATATGAGCAAACTGACACGAACAATATTTTCGAGTACGTTCCACGCTACTGCACCGCTCTTTTTAATATAAGAATAAGGGCTTTTTTTCATTGCTTGACTCATATGTACTCTACAGGCTAATTTGTTATTGTGGTGGTGCTTAAATCACTATATTGACTAACTTGTTGGGAATAATAATAATTTTTTTCGCAGGTTTGCCTTCCATAAACTTTTGCACATTGTCTTGTGCTAAAGCAGAGGTTTCTATACTGGTCTTATCTGCGGAGGCATCCACCTCTATTGTTGCTCTGAGTTTTCCGTTTACCTGCACGACAATAGTTACCGTTGTTGTCACCATTGCAGAGTCGTCCGCTTGAGGCCATTCGGCATCCAAAATATCAGTAGTTTCACCAAGCTGTTGCCACAGTGAGTGAGTGATGTGAGGTGTAATCGGCTGCAATAAACGCAGTAAAATTCTAGCACCTTCCTGATGTACTGGAGCATTTTTTTCATCGCGCTCAAGACCTGTCAGTGCATTGAGTATTTTCATGCTGGCAGAGACGACGGTATTAAATTGCATGCGCTCATAATCTTTGTTAGCTTGCTGTAGGGAGGAGTGCACTTCAAATCGTGCTTCCTGTGCCGCTTTGCTTAAAGTATTATCTTCGATGCTTGTTAGTTGGCTAAGCAGTGTCTGATTATCATTGACATAAGTCCATAGTTTCTTCAAGAAGCGATATGCGCCTTCTACAGCAGATGCGTTCCACTCCAAAGATTGCTCTGGAGGAGCGGCGAAGAGTGTGAAAAGTCTTGATGTGTCGGCGCCATATTGGTCGATTAAGGCTTGTGGGTCAATGCCATTGTTTTTTGACTTAGACATTTTCTCAACACCGCCAATATCTACGGGCTGTTGGTCCTCACGGAGAATAGCCGAAATAGGTTTGCCTTTGCTGTCTGTAGATACTTCGACATCATCTGGGTTATACCAGCTGACGCGGCCATCATCTGCCTTTCTGAAGTAGGTATCATTTAATACCATGCCTTGTGTGAGCAATCGATCAAAAGGTTCACTTAAATCAGTAAGGCCGCAGTCTCTCATAGCTCGAGTCCAAAACCGTGAATAGAGTAGGTGTAGTATCGCGTGCTCAATGCCTCCAATATACTGATCTACAGGCATCCACTGCTTGGTTTGCTCATCGATCATTTGTCCCGCTTCTGGGCAAGTGTAGCGGAAGTAGTACCAAGAAGAGTCCACAAAGGTATCCATGGTGTCCGTCTCACGTTTGGCTGCCTGGCCGCAGCGAGGGCAGTCTACGGCTAAGAAATCTTCACGCTTGTTCAGTGGGTTGCCACTGCCATCAGGTACGCAGTCTTGCGGTAACACAACGGGTAAATCTTTCTCAGGTACGGGTACAGCGCCACAGCTAGGGCAGTGAATTATGGGGATAGGCGTGCCCCAATAACGTTGGCGTGAAATTCCCCAGTCTCGTAAGCGCCAAGTGGTTTGCTTGTCGCCTAGCGATTTGACTTGTAGATCAGCGGTAATGGCTGCCACTGCAGCGGCAAAATCTTTGCCATCATATTTGCCCGAATGAACAGTGACGGTATTTTCCTTATCCCCATACCATTCCTGCCATTGGCTAGAATCGAAGGGCGGCTGTTCTTTGGTTGAGGCAATCACTTGCTGTATTGGTAAGCCATATTTATTGGCAAAGGCAAAGTCTCGTTCATCATGGGCAGGGACGCCCATTACAGCGCCATCGCCATAGTTCATTAAGACATAATTGCCTACCCAAATAGGAACGTTTTCTCCAGTTAGTGGATGCTGAGCGGTTAGACCAGTATCCATGCCCTTTTTTTCGCGCTTGGCGATATCTTCTTCTGATACCCCGCCTTCTTTGCATTCTGCAATAAAATCGTGCAGTGCGGCGTTATTTTTAGCAGCTTTTTGAGCAATAGGATGCTCAGCCGCGACCGCTACAAAAGTAACACCCATGAGGGTGTCGGCACGAGTGGTGAATACTGGGATTTTGCCATCAGCGATGAGTGCGCCATCAGCATCGGTAATATTATGTGGGAAACAGAGGCGAACACCGCTGGATTTACCAATCCAGTTGGTTTGCATGGTTCGGACTCTTTCTGGCCAGCCCTCCATGTCAGGTAATGCAGAGAGCAGCTCATCGTTATAATCCGAGATTTTTAGGTAGTACATGGGGATATCGCGTTTTTCAACGGTTGCCCCAGTTCTCCAGCCTTTTCCATCAATTACCTGCTCGTTGGCGAGAACGGTCTGATCGATGGGGTCCCAATTTACTTTAGCGGTTTTTTGATAAACAATGCCTTTTTCCAGAAGCTTTAAGAAAAACCATTGATTCCAGCGGTAGTAACTGGCATCACAGGTTGCTACCTCTTTGCTCCAGTCAATAGCGAAGCCCAATTTTTGTAATTGGTCTCGCATATAGTCAATATTTTCATAAGTCCATTTAGCTGGCGGCATGTTGTTATTCATGGCTGCATTTTCAGCCGGGAGCCCGAAGGCATCCCAGCCCATAGGTTGTAGCACGTTATAGCCTTGCATACGTTTGTAGCGACTTAATGCATCACCAATGGTGTAGTTTCTTACATGTCCCATATGGAGCCGACCGCTGGGATAAGGTAACATGCTCAAGCAGTAGTATTTTGGCTTTGAACTCTTGGAGTCAGCAAAAAAACTGTTATGCTCTTTCCAATACTGCTGAGTTTCCGCTTCAATATTGGCAGGGTTATAAGTTGATGCAGTTAGATTATCACTCACGATTGTATTACCTGTAGGGCTTATGATATTTGAAGATGACTATTCTAACCAACCCATGATTTTTTTACAGCTTTTAGTTGTCAAACTTAGCGGCAAAAAAGCAGTAGACGTTGATATTGTTATCAACATTGCAATACAGCGCGCTACACCAAAGGCTATGTTTTAGATATCTCACGATAAAGCAGATCAATGATAAGATTTTTTATGACTCACCAGATAGCTTCATTATTTTCTAGCAAGGCAATCTTTAAATATATTCTGTTGTTTGTCATCAGTATAATTTTTTTTGGGGTACAGCATAGCAGTTGGTCACAGGTGGAGAAAACTTTTCGACCTTTCAGCACGGCATCTGTAGAGTGGAATGAAGTGCTGGGCGCCATAGAGCTTAGTCAACGTACTGAGGGCGAATTGCGCGAGAGCTTAAAGGTTGACCTTGATGAGGTGAGTCTTGAAGCCAGCGCGGTAAGAGCAGATGCAGTTGAAAAGTTGAATTATTGGAACAGCTTGTTAGGCGCGCTTGGTGAGTTAGCAGAAGGCGAAACGGAGCCAGAAGCAATCGCTGTAGAGCGACAACGACTGACAGCGGAGCGCGATGATTATTTCACGAGGGTAAAGATATCAGATCTTGTAATTGCTAGGGTGAATTTAATTCTTACCAAGCAGGCAAAAAAACTGCAAAAAGCCGAGGTACATGATTATTTTGATCATGGTGCCATACCGCTGTTGCCTAAAAACTGGTCAGCGATTGTTTCAGATGTGAATCGATTTGTTCAGTGGAGTGAGGTTTCCGGTAAAACGGTTAGTCACAGTGGTAGATATCAGGATGTATTCTCTTTGCTATCTTTGGAAACACGGAGTTTGGTGGTGACCATGCAGCTCGGTTTTTTTCTGACCTTGCTGGCTTTTATTTTTAGAGCTTTCTATAAGAGTAGTCGTCGTCTAGCCAGACTTTATTTACATCCTAATATCATTATCAAAGTTGTATTTCGTTTTGCTATCGCGCTTATTAGCGTTGGCATCGCCTTTTTATTATTATTTGTTATCTTGTTGCTAAGCGCTTTTATCGTCAAGTATAGCGTAGGCAGCGTTGCAAATATTACTGTCGACCAGTTAACACCATTGCAACTTTTAAGCGCGACGAATGCCTCGGTTGCGAACAGAATAATCGTTAATGCCATAGAAATGGTGCTGATATATATTGTTCTAAATGCCTTTTTATCACCGAGGTTACCAAGGTTTGCCTTGGCAAAACTGCCAGTGCCCAAACTGACGAATATCACTTACCATATTCCACTGCTATATTTCTATGCGACATTATGTGAAGAGTTTTATCTGACTTTAAAAGCATCGGAAGCACATTCGGCAACGATCACTCTGTTGATGTTTGCGTCATTAACCATTTTCGCCATGTATGTGAACACGCTACGTAAGCATTATTTGTCATTAATACCAACTAAAAGCAATGATGCAGAGCAGATTGGCGAGGAGCACGAAGACAAAAGCAATGCGGTAGAGATTGAGAGAGCAGAGTCAGCAGAATGGTCTAAGCGCGTCACTAACAAAGCGGTTTATATCGTGCTTTGCTTTATTATCTTGGTGTCTGCGTTTGGCTATACTTATATGGCAACGCAAATTGCCGTTGCCATTAGTCTGGTTGTTGTGAGTTATGTTGTTCTAAAAGGGCTGCGAACAGTTTTATATGAATTAGTGGCTTATCTTGCCACGATTATTCGCAGAGAAGTGAATGCAACTAAATATCCTGAAATCAATTTAGCAAAACATGGTGTGCAGTTAAAGCCTGAGAAACCGCCACTGCTGCTGATTGTCTGGGGAATAATTTTAAATGTTATTGCGATTATCGCTTTTTTGAGTATCACCATGTTGATACTGGGCTTTCCCTTAGAGTCGATTATTGGCTATATAAAAAGCCTTTCAAATGGTATTAGCATTGGCGAGGAGACGATTTCACCACGCAATATTGTTGATGGTCTGTTTGTGTTAATAGTTGGCATTGTGCTCGCTAAATTTCTCAATAGAACAATTATTAAGAGTAAAGCATTATCAATGGCAGCCAGCGAAGGTGTACGTTACTCCATTGGCACCATCACCCAGTATGTGGTGATGATTTTATCATTTCTATTGGCTATCTCGGTCATGGGACTTGATTTAAGCAGTCTTAGCTTATTCGCAGGGGCCTTGGGTGTAGGTATTGGTTTTGGTTTGCAAAAAGTAGTGATGAACTTTATTTCAGGGTTGATTTTGTTAATACAGCGACCATTACAAATAGGAGATTGGGTAGAGATTGGTCCTAATAGCGGTATTGTTAAGCGAGTTAATTTAATGAATACCGAGCTAGAGACCTGGCAACGTGCGAATGTTATATTCCCTAATGCGGATGTAATGACAGCAACCTTTGTTAACCGCACCAGAGGTAGTAAACAGGGAAGAATTGAGGTCAAGATTGGTGTTGCCTATGGTAGTGATCTAGACAAGGTAAAGCAGGTGCTGATTGATTGTGCGATTAGCCATCCAATGGTGATGAAGTACCAGCCGATAAGTGTGATATTTTTGGACTTTGCTGACAGTAGCTTAAATTTTGAGTTACGTTGTTTTACCCACGATGTTTTTTCAGTTCTTGGTATCAGTTCTGATCTGCGCTTTGCTATCAATGAAGCATTTGAGAAAGAGAATATAGAGATTCCATTTCCACAACGTATCTTGCATCATGTTGATAATGCACAAAAGAATACTGTCGAATCAGAACTTGAAGCCTCTAAACCATCCGCTAGAAATAAGCTGATTAAAACAGAAAATGCCGCAGGGCCAGATATTGATGTTGGTAGTGATGCCGATGCAGGTGGCGATGACTAGCGAAAAAGTAATATAATAGCAGCCACCCAATAACCGCTGTTGGACGGCAGAGAAGATTATAGTATGAAAAAAGCATTTTTTGGCGCAACTTGTACACTGATTTTTTTGATGCTATCGGTGGTAACTAAACCTGTTATCTCTCAGCCCCAAGGTACATTACACTACTGTGCTAAAAATTTCCCAATTTCTTTGAATCCGCAGTTAAGCCTTGACCCTGAGGTGAGCAATACCGTTAGCAGGCTAATGTTTGACACCTTGGTTGAGATTGATACTACCACAGGTAGGGTAGTGCCTTCGTTGGCTGATAGCTGGGATATTTCTGATAACGGCCGAGTCTATACCCTAGTTTTGCGCCCCGATGTGCAGTTTCAGGCTGGGGTGCAAGGCACGCAGTTTGTCGCAACGCGCACAATGAATGCTGATGATGTACTGTTTTCTTATCGCCGCCAAGCGAGGAGCGATCATCCATATCATTTTGTCGGTGATGGCAAGTACCCTTACTTTGATGGCATGCAGATGAACTGGAATATTCTAGCATTAGATAAGCTAGATGATTACACCATTCAATTTACCTTAAGAAACTCTGATGCCAGCTTCTTGTATAATCTTGCGATGGACTTTGCAGTTATTCAATCTAAAGAATATGCGGATTATCTCATTGAAAATCAAGCAATGGATAAAATAGATCGCGTGCCAGTCAGCACTGGAGCTTACCAATTGGCCGAACAATCCTCACTTGGCACTGAGCAACGATTATTGCTCAAGGCAAATCCTCTATATTGGAAAGGCGAGCTGCCTTACGCTTTTATTTCGGTAGATGTTATTGCTGATGCGGCAGAAAGAGATCGTGCATATCTCAGTGGCAAATGCCAATTACTTAGCCCTGTTGAGGGTGAGCAAATTGGGGCGACGATGGATAGAATGGGTGATGGTTTTACGCATAAAGAAATTATGAATGTGCTTTATCTCAGTTATTCAACGCAAAGAAGTTTTTTAGATTCTCAATATACTAGACAAGCTATCACTAGCGTTTTAAACCTACCTAGAGTGGCAGCAATTGCCTTAGGGCGTGCAGGAACTTATGCGCAGGAGTTGGTGCCTGCGTCACATTGGTTGTTTAATCCAGAGCCACTGCCACCTATGCAGTTTTCCGAGTCTACCCAGCGATTTCAAGCCGAAGCTCTGGAAAAACTACAACAGGTCTTGCGCAAACGACCGTTGAGAGTATTGGTTTCAAAATCGTCTAAACGCTATCTACTCAACCCGGAGTCTACCGGTGCAGATATTGTTGCGCAGTTGAATCAAGCAGGAATACCTGCAGAGATGGATTTATCTGAGGATGATGTTTTTTTGCAAAAAACTCAACATGGAAATTATGACTTAGCATTGCTGGGTTGGAGTGGAGAGAATGGCGATTTAGACAACTTCCTAGCGCCTCTGCTAAGCTGCTCGCAAGTGAATGCGAATAATCGCAGCCAGTGGTGCAATGAAGATGTCGACCGCTGGCTTAAAGATGGCAAGCTGATTACCGATAATGAGCAAAGAAAAGTGATTTATAAGCGGATATTACGGCGTGTTGCCAATCGGCAGCCGATCGTGCCAATTGCCCATGCCATACAGTATTTTCCCAAAAAATCAGGCTTAAAGCCGATATATCTGGATATACGAGGGGGCATTCGTTGGCAATGGTTTGCCTTCCCATCTCTGCAGGAAAAGGTTGAAGAGGAAGTCGTTATAGAAGCCCCTGCTGTGCCAGCTGTCACCATAGAAGAACTAAGGACAATAGAATAATGTGCAAATTACAAACTGCGGTCATATTTGGAGGCCAGTCCTGTGAGCATGAAGTCTCGATAAATTCAGCTTGTTCTATCTTAAATGAGCTTGAGCGATCGAAGCATGATGTGCATCCTATTTATATCGATCATCAAGGCAAATGGTGGTTGTTCTCCGATAAGAATGGTGTTACTGCTGCTGATTTTTCGTTATTAAACCAAGATTCTAATGCAAACAGATGTCAGCCCTGTTTCCTACCAGCAATGCCAAATGCAAAGCTCATCGTGAATCCGCTATCCAAGAATGCAGAGCAAATTGCCATTGATGTGATATTTCCAATAGTTCATGGCAGTAATGGCGAAGATGGTATACTTCAGGGTTTATTGGAGTTGGTCAATCTGCCCTATGTGGGTTCAGATGTTGCCGGTAGCGCTGTCGCCATGGATAAAGTCATTATGAAGGCGATATTTGCCAGTAATGGCATCGCTACAGCGGACTTTATCGCAACCAACGCAGATGAATGGCAGCATGATCGTGATGCGGTGTTGCTGCGGAGTCAAACACTGCAACTGCCGCTGTTTGTCAAACCTTCCAATATGGGTTCAAGTGTTGGCATCCGCAAGGTAAGTGAGTTTAATCAGCTGGCAGAAGCGATTGATTACGCCTTTCATTTCGACAGTAAAGTGTTGATTGAGCAAGGTGTTTCCCCTGCCAGAGAATTGGAGCTAGCGGTGCTTGGCAATGATGATGTGAGAGTCAGTCAAGCAGGGGAGATTATTCCACCCGATGGTTTTTATGACTATAAGTCTAAATATATTAGTGATGATGCACGGTTGATTTTCCCAGCTGAGGTAGAGCCAAAGACGTTAGAAGCTCTGCAAGGACTAGCTCGAAAGGCGTTTCATGCACTCGGGTTATCTGGTATGGCGAGAGTGGATTTCTTGTTAGATTCGGTAACTAACAAGCCGTATGTCTTAGAGGTTAATACTCTGCCTGGTTTTACGGCTATCAGTATGTACCCCAAATTGTGGACGATTAACAATCTTGCCTATCCCGAACTTCTAAATACTTTGCTCGATCTAGCGATAGCAAAGCACGCAGAGAAGACTCGGAGACAGACGGACTTTACCGCAGAGCTGGCAAAGCTACAGCAGTCATAAAAGCGCTATAGTGCTGAGATTAATTTTCAGGTGATAGTTGAGCCGGTGTAGGTGTACCTGATAGATAGGCTTTTAATTGCTGCCAGCGAGTACCCAGCCATTCATGCCAAAACCGCTCACTATGGTAGAGGTACTGCGCTTTTGGGCGCCAATAGTGCCAAGGCTGATTGATAGTATTTGCTGCTAAATAATAAGCCGGAGCAGGAGTTGGGTTTAGGCCGATATCATTAAAACTTTTTATCGCTCGTGGTAAATGACTGCTGGAGCTCACTAAAATAAAAGGTTTGTTTTGTATAATGGATTTAACTGCTACAGCTTCGCCTGCGGTATCTTTGGGCTGGGTTAATTTGGTGATTTTGGCTTTTGGTACGCCAAGTTGTTTAGCGGTATTTGCTAAAAGGTCGGCATGCGATAATCCAGTATCGCCATCGTAGCCGGAGACAATTAATGTGCTGTCAGGTCGTGCTTGCCAAATCCGAATGCCTTCGATGATTCTATGTAAACTCTCACCACTTAGTTGTGAAATCTCGCTACGGTCAGAGTCATTGACATGAGAGCCGCCTAATACCATGACGTAGTCATAATTTGGATGGTTCTCTATTTCAAACTTAGGATATTGCAATTCATATTGCTGAAGTAAAGTCGATGACACTGGGTAGAGTGATAATAACCCAATGCCTAAAAGACTGAGTGTTAGGCATGATTTCGCAAATCTCTGCGCTCGATTACGCCATAGTAAAATTAGGCCGAACAATCCTATCAGTAATAATGCCGGTAAAGGCATTAGGAAGCTGGTGATAACTTTTTTTAGGCCGAAAAGCATAGGCGATTGATAGTAGGCTAGGTCAAATTATGTATTGAGGATTTCTTCTAGCTTTAGCCCAGTTAATTGGCGGATTTGCTTGATGATATAAAACAAAATTACAATCATTACCACCATGCAAGGCAGTGCAATCACCGGATAACTCAGTGCAGTCATTGAGCCAAGCTGGCTATTAAACTCCGCAGTGCCAGATGGCGCGGTGATGAGATATTTTGCCAGTCCGTAATTTAATATTGCTGAGAGCAAGAAAGATCCTGCTAGCATCCATGTGGCATTGATCATGGTTTTATCAAATTGCGATTTTGTTTTATGCGCATCTAGGGCGCTGTCTACTCGTTCAATATCCATGATCGCCTCATTATAAATAAACATTTTTATCAGCGGCGTTTTGGTTTTTAGTGAAATCAAAGTAGCCAAACCGATAACGGCGGGGATAGCTGCTTCTTTAATGGCTATATAGCCGGCATCTAACTGCAATAACCCAATACCACCTGTCAGCAAAATATTGATAAACCCAAGGGCAGGGACGAATTTAATTTTCTTTTCTTGCCAGAATTGATAAATACCAAAAGCTAGGGGCAAGGAGAGTGCGAACACTAGGGCGCCCACAGAACCGAGCGAATCATCGCCACTGAGCTTTTTTAAAATGAGAGTCGGTAATACAATGCAGATCACGATGTCCGCTAACATACCTAAGCCAGATTGTTTATTTTTTTGAGCTGTATTTGTCATAAGATTTATAATGTTTAAAGATGCGTTATCATAAAGGATTCGAGTACAGAAATTAAGTCTTTAAAAACCGTAAGTGTCAGAAACCAGTATATGGCAAAGGGAGTAAGCTGAAAATGATCAAAGTTTTAATGGTTTGTATGGGTAATATTTGCCGTTCTCCAACCGCCGAAGCGGTGATGCGCACGGCCATAAAGCGTGCAGGTTTGGGCAATCAGGTAGTGGTGGACTCGGCTGGAACCCATAATTACCACCAAGGCGAAGCGCCGGATAAACGTGCGCGTATAGCGGCAAAGAAACGCGGTTATGATCTTACTGCAATCACAGCCAGACAAGTAAACCAACAGGACTTTGAGATATTTGATTTTATATTGGCGATGGATAGGCACAACCTTGCTTTGTTACAAAAACAATGTTCAACAGAGCACTTGTATAAGCTATCATTACTGTTGTCTCACACGAAAACATCTGAGAATCCTGAGAGCAGAATATTAGAAGTTCCAGATCCCTATTATGGTGGTGATGAGGGTTTTGTTCGTGTGATAAATCTTATTGAGTCTGCTTCAGATGGTTTGTTGCGCACAATAACGAGCCGTTTGGATAGTGTCTGAACCTTGATTTGTGCTGAATTTAAGATGCGTCAGTAAAGAAGCGTAAAAAGAGAGTATGCAGGAAGTTGCTCGCTCTCATTTTCCTAATATAACGTTAATTTATCTGCTGCAATGTAGGCGCAGGTAGTACTAAATATTTGAGTAAATATATGATCCGTTGGTTTGTAGAAAATAAAGTTGCCGCAAATTTACTAATGGTCGCCATTATTGTTGGCGGCCTTTATGCCATTAATGCCAGAATTACTTTTGAGACCTTTCCCACGGTAGAGTCTGATGTGATTGAGGTGGTGACTGTCTATGATGGAGCCTCTCCGGAGCAAATAGACCAGTTAATAAATATTCCCATCGAACAGGCGATTGAGAGCGTGGATGATATTTCGCGTATATCAAGCTTTGCCAATGAAGGGTCAGGGCGTGTTGTTATTGAACTGGAGAGAGGGGCAGACAAAGATAAGGTTAAAGAGTCTGTAGAGCAAGAGGTTGATACGGTCACTAACTTTCCCGCTGAAGCTGAAGATCCCGAGGTCTCTGCCCCAGTTCGCAAGCGCAGAACAGCAAGAATGGTACTTTCTGGAGATATTCCGGTTTATCAGATGAATGGCATTATTCAGAACCTTGAACGGAAGTATTCGGCAATACCTGGTATCTCCTCTACAGAGATTAATGGGTTGAAAGATCGTGAGTTTTCTATCTGGGTAGAGCCAGAAATGCTAGAAAAGAATAAAATGTCATTGGTTGACTTAAATAATGCCATTAGTGCCTACACCAGTAATTTTTCATTAGGCAGCATTGACTCCAAACGAGGCCGGATTTTAATGAAGTCAGATGGGCAGGCGACATCGATCAAAGAGTATCGAGATGTGGTAGTTAAAGTACAGCCTGACGGTAGTGTATTGCGATTGGGTGATATTGCCGAGATTGTTGATAGCTTTGAACCCAGTGAATTTAAAGTTACGCTAGATGGAAAGCCAGCGGTGTTTTTGAATGTTTATCAAACAGAGCAGGCGAATATTCTAGACTTATCGAAAGCCATTAATGAGTTAACTGATCGTGAGCAGGCGAAGTTACCAGAAGGCGTTCAGTTTAAAGTGTCTTTTGACAGTTCAACTATATTTAAAAGTCGTCTAAATACCTTAGTCAGCAATGGTATTCAAGGTGGTTTTTTAGTACTACTGGCATTGGCGCTACTGCTGAGGTTGCGAATGGCAGTGTGGGTGGCAGTAGGAATTCCCATTGCTTTCCTAGGTGGCTTTTTGATGATGCCAGTCTTTGATGTTTCGTTAAATATGATCAGTATGTTTGGTTATATCTTAGTTCTAGGTATCGTAGTGGATGATGCGATTGTGACCGCTGAAAATGTTTATGTGCATCAAAAGCGGCATGGTGATCAAGTGCGAGCGGCGATTGAGGGGACACAGGAAATAGCAGCGCCTGTGACTTTTGGCGTGTTAACTACCGTGGCTGCAATGCTGCCATTTTTGAATATATCTGGGCGTATGGGTTCGTTATTTGCCTATTTGGCGATAGTGGTGATATCGGTGTTGGCATTCTCATTGGTGGAATCTAAGATTATTTTGCCAACCCATTTGGCGCACATCAATCGAGATAAGCCAAACTTTATTGTTGATAATCTCAATAAGGTGTTTGGGCGAATCGCCAATGACTTTGAGTCTATGGTGTTGATGTTTTATCGGCCGATGCTTAAGTTCTGTTTGAATAATGTCGGGATAACTTTGGGTGCATTTTTAGCAGCATTGATTGTGATTATCGCACTGCCTATAGGCGGGAAAGTTCCGGTAGAGTTTTTCCCACGAATTCCTGGGGACAGTATCAATATTAATGTCACCATGCCGACGGGTACGCCTTATGCGCAGACGCTAAAAGCGGTTGAGCGACTGGAGTCGGCCGCTGTTAAATTAAAAGAAAAGTATGCCGATGGTGCAGATCAAGGTTTGATAAGAGATATTCTGGTACAAGTTGGTCAGACTAGTCCAGAGAGTGGCTTAGTTGAGTTTGATCTTGCACCAGAGGAAGTGCGAAATATCTCGATTAGCAATACCAGTCTTTCTTCGGAGTGGAAAGCCTTAGCGGGGCAGTTGCCGGGGGTAGAAAAGTTAAGTATTCGTACCCAAGCATTTACCGGCGGTGGTTCAGATGTGGCGCTGGCATTAGTCGGTAATGATGTGAGGCGACTCAAAGAAGCAGGTGATATTATTAAAGATAAGCTTGCTGGCTATGAGGGAGTCAACACAACCGAGAATTCTCTAAGTGATGGTCGGTTAGAGATTGATATTCAGCTTACAGCTAAAGCCCTGAGTAAAGGTGTTAGAATCTCGGATATTGCCTCTCAGCTTAGAGCTGCAATGAACGGTTCTAGCTTAGAGACATTGCTATTAGATGGTGATGAAGTCAATGTAGTGATTCGCTTTCCTGAAGATCGCTATGACTCTATAGCAGAGTTAAAAACAATGCCTATTAAGACTGCAACAGGCATGCAACCTTTGGCGACTTTGGTGAATTTATCGGAGCAGCAAGGCTCGGCTTCAGTAATTCGAGAGGATGGCCGACTACTGGCAGTTATCTCTGCCAAAGTGGATGAAGAGCAGGCGAATGCTGGGCAGATTCAAGCGGCTATAGAAAAAGATGCTGAAACGCTATTATTGGATTATCCGAATGTGGTGATTGAACAAGGCAGTGATAAGGCAGAAGAGCAGGAGACCAATCAAAGTATTTATGCAGGCATGATTATGTCGTTATTTTTGATTTATGTGTTGCTGGCCATTCCTTTTCGATCTTATGGAAAACCTTTTATCGTGATCTCCATTATACCATTTGGTCTAGCTGGTGCTGTGTTAGGTCACTATATCTGGGGTTCTGCGCTTTATATGCCGAGTATGCTAGGGATGCTGGCATTGATAGGGATATTGGTGAATGATTCTCTCGTGCTAGTGGACTATATCAATAAGCGCTATGAGGAGATTGGTGATTTAAAATCAGCGCTACTAGAAGCGGGAGTTAGAAGATTTCGGCCGATATTTCTTACCACATTGACAACGGTTTGTGGTGTGATGCCTTTATGTTTTGAAACCAGCCTACAAGCCCAATTTTTGATTCCCATGGCAATCTCACTGGGCTTTGGTATTTTCTTTGGTACCTTAGTGACGTTATTCCTAGTGCCAGTTAATTATGCCATTTATGAGTTTATGAGACCGATATTTACCCCTGCAATAAAGTTAGTTTCCTCAGCATTATTAGGCGCATTAGTGGTGTGGTCGGCAATAACGCTAGGTTATCAAAATCAAATAGCAGATTTACTGACAAAAATACTGGGCTGATGTTCTGTACTATTGCTCTTGTATTAGTGCTTGGAAATAAAAAGCGATCTAAAAAGATCGCTTTAACTAGAGTGGCTTGGTGATTTTAGACTAGAATTAAGCTTGCCATTTTCTGGCGATATTTACTGATTAAAGCTTTGTTATCAACAATGCTTAAGGCATCGAGCATGGTCTTTTTAGGTAGACCGTCTTCATAGCTCATATCTGTTTGCATCATCTTCAAAAACTGATCCATCGCTAAGCTATCCTGCCCAGAGAGCAGATAGCGAATACCGAGTAAATGCAGGCTTTTCATATCATTCGTAGTGGTTGTTAGCGTTGCCTCTAGCTCTGCTTGAGAGGGTGCATTTGATACTAAGTTGGCGAAGTGGATTCTGGCTTGAATGGACTTGGCTCTCTCGTGAGATTTTTGCTCTTCAGTGAGATTGGCTAAAATCTCTTTGGTGCCGTCAATCTCATCTAGCTGCAAGTAGCAATCAGCAAGTCCCAATAGCGCGTCTGTATCGTCCTCATTCTCAGCTAATATAGCCTGATAAGCGATTGCAGCATTGGCATAATCACCAGCGCTAAAAAGCGCATCGGCATCAGCGCCCTCAGAGATTTCAGCTTCCAGAGTGGGGATGTGTTTGTCTAGAAACTCTTTGACTTCACTCTCTGGTAGACCACCCATAAATTGGTCTACTAAAGCACCATCCTTGATCAGCACCACAGTTGGTAGACTGCGGACGCCGACTTGCTGGGCCAGCATTTGTTCTTCATCTGTATTGACCAATGCTAAGGTAAAAGCACCGTTATATTCAACCGCGAGTTTTTGCAAAATCGGTTTTAAGCCTTGGCAGGGCTGGCACCAAGGTGCCCAGAAATCCACTAATACATAAGTGGATTGCGAGGCCGCCATGACCTCTTGTTCAAACTGTTCAGTGGTGACATTTTTGATATAAGGAGATTCTACAGTTTCCATGGCATCCTCGGTCTGTGGCTCGGAAAGAAAGGGTAAAGTTACTTATCAGTTTTCTTTACGAATATAAGTTACTTTCATAATGGAGGTGGGATGTTATAAATCAAGTGCCATTAATAATGTGGTAATGATTGCGGTTTAATAATATCCTCTATGCCGCCTTTTATGCTTTGCTCTAGATATTTTTCAACAATAGGTTTGGTTAAGTGAGGGGCAAATTTCTCAATGAATGTGTACATGTATTTTCGTAGAAATAACCCTTTACGAAAACCGATTCTGGTTACGCCCCAATTAAATAGATGCTCGGCATTTAGCGCGACGAGATCTTGGTCATGTTGTGCATCGTATGCCATGCGAGCAACAATGCCGATACCAAACCCTTGACGGACATAGGTTTTGATGACATCAGTGTCGGAGGCGGTGAGAACAACATTGGGCTGTAAATTCGCTGCGCTAAAAGCATCGTCTAATTGAGAGCGGCCAGTGAAACCAAATACATAAGTGACGATAGGGTGTTGAGCAATATTTTCTATCGTGACAGGGGTGTTTGTTAAGCTGTGGCCTTTGGGTACGATAACAGCGCGGTTCCAACGATAAACTGGCATCATAATCAGATTGTCAAAATGCTCCATTGCTTCAGTGGCAATTGCAAAATCAACCTCGCCGCGAGAGGCAAGTTCAGCGATTTGTTCTGGAGTGCCCTGATGCAGTTCTAATCTGACATCTGGATATTCGGCTCGGAATTCACTGATAAACGGTGGTAGTACATATCGCGCCTGAGTGTGGGTAGTGGCTATTCGTAATGTGCCCTGCCCTTCTTGCTTATATTCATCGGCAATGCGGAGTACATTTTCAGTTTCCTGCAAGATATTGGTAATCTGGGTTAGCAATGCTTGACCAACGGGGGTCAGGTCAGTCAAGTGCTTACCTGCGCGAACAAATAGTTCCACGCCTAGTTCCTCTTCAAACATTTTGATTTGCTTAGAGATTCCCGGTTGCGATGTATAAAGCACCTCTGCTGCCTGTGACATATTCATGCCATGGTCAACAATGGCTTTAAAGAGTTTGAGTTGATGTAGTTTCATAAGTAAGAAGTATTTTGTCGGTAAATTATAATTAGCAAGAGTCAGCTCTTGTGTTGTTATGGCTTAAGGCGAATTCTTGGCTTTTCTGTCGAGGGAGTTACGCGCTTTTTAGGCTTGTCTTGTGTCGCGACACTCGGTGCCGCTGCAACATCTGGT
>CAKMZF010000004.1:0-5578 GCA_929200405.1 uncultured Gammaproteobacteria bacterium
AAACAATATCAGAAAACTTATAACGTGCTGGCCAGTTTTAGTTGACCACTACAGTCCGACCGCATAGCAATTAATAACTCGTTAAATTTCCTAGGAGCTGTTCCATCGATAATATTTTCCATTGAGTTAAAAGCTTTATACTTTTTTATGACGCTATCAGATGACAGCAAAATCATTTTTAGCTTTAAGTTTGTCTGGTTTTCATAGCCTGAGTCAGCTAGCTTACTACCGAATTCAGTTGCGAAGTCTATATATAGCTCTTGCTTAAGCAGATTAATTTTCTGTTTTAACTCTAAATGTTTTTGGAGCATATATCCTGCTAATACTACACATCCAGAAAGTAGTGCTATGATTAGTGGTATATACTCTTTCATCGTTGACCTCTAACAAATTATTAACCATATAACTCAACAATATCACAAAAATATAACATATTCGCATATAAAATTAATCTATAACCCGTGGTGCATTTAGGATAAAACACCTTTGAGGCTGTTAAGATTACGCTTTAGGCTGGCAGGAAGGTATAGAAGGTGAGCTTAACCACAGTGTTCTATCGTCAATAGTAGTGGAGAAGAAATAGCAGAAAACTTATAACGTGCTGGCTTGGGGTGTTAAGCATGGACTAGGTGGGGATTTATCGCGCGATTCGGTTGGGGAAAAATTGCCATCGCATCGCGATAATGTTTTCTCTGCCATACTTATTTTATGAAATCGATGAAATTCAATTCATTCGATATCATAGATTCGTGCTCTTCGGTGATATTGAATCCACTAAATGGTTCGCCTAAATGTAAAGACAAAAATTTCTCTATTGAGGCATTCCAAACTTCAGTCACCAATGGGTTGTTATAGCCATGATACTGATTGCTAAAAATCGCCATATGTACGTTCTCATTACCTTTCTGGGCAACTTTAGCTATGTTTTGAACATCATCGGCAAAACCGGCAGTATCTTTTTCGCCAGTGCTTAGTAAAACCGGGATGTGAAGCTCATTGGCTCTGTATAAAGGTGAATTTTCACGCAACCTTAACATGTCTGCGTCATTTTCAGGGTCCCCAAAGCTGATTTCTAAATACTTCTTTATTTCAATCCAGCTTGCTATGTCATGTAACTTTTCAGGTGAGGTCGGAACAATGTTGCAGGCAATAACTGAAGTGAAGAATGAACCTGCCTCTATGCCGCACATTAAAGCAAGATAGCCTCCATATGAACTGCCATATGCACAGATCTTATTATCGAGAATAATGTTTTTTTCTTTAAGGAAGTTAACGCTAGATTTAATGTCTTCAACCTGACCTTTGCCGAAATTTTTGATAGAAGCATTTAAGACTGCATGACTGATACCTTTGGAACCTCGATAATTGACAGTTAAGACATTATATCCCTTTGATACTAACCATCTGGTGAAATTTGTGCATTCATAGCTGTCCCTGATCCAAGGGCCACCGTGTATATTCACGATGAGTGGTTTGCTTGGTACATTATCAAAGTTAACGCTAGAGCTTTCTGTACCTGCGTATGTCAAATAGGACTGTAATGGCAACCCGTCTTTAGCCTCTACAGTGAATGGTATTATATTTACACTACAAGTTGGATTGGCGCTTTTACTAAATAAATTGAAATCTACTTTAGTAATCTTTAAGTCACTAAAGTTTATAATAAAATAATCTTCTGCTGTGTTTAAATGAGTCACTGCAACAAGCCAAATAGTGTCTTCATTGGATCTGTCAATAATATGATAGTTATGAGAAAAGGAACTATCTAAGAAGTTAAGTTTCTTCTGTGTTGAGTCACTATCAGTTTGGTAGAAAATTTTAGCTCCCTCAAATACAAAAAGATCAGGGATTCCTGTAGCAGGGTTATTACCCCAATATTTTGCTTCGCCATTGCTGGTTTTTGAAACTAAACTAAGCTCATTGGTTTTCAAATTCACAGCACCAACAGCCATGTTCTCTGCGTCAGGGATTAATAAATATAAATTATCATCGATTACTTGCTTGGAGCCTTGAGTGATTTGTTGATGAAACTCCCATGTGGTGTCATAGCAGATCTGATCAATATTGTTATCTTTGTTTATTGTAATGAATGCGCAACCCCCTTCAGCAGTTTCTTCGAATCTTACGCGTGGATTTAAATGCTCGTCAAAAAGCAAGTACTTATACTCCCCAGTATTGGGAAAGTGGGCCTTTATCTCCCCTGTGAGAAAATTCACGACCGAAGCACATTCAAAAGCACTCTCGGTCCCTAAAGGGTGGCTAGAATATGAGCTCAAGCGTAGCAAAGCTGGATTACTTATCGAGTGCTGAATTCCGCCACCATACAGAGGAAATTCGCTAATGTTTTCGTAAAGTCCCTTTACTTGTTGTGTTTTCAGAGAATAGAAGTGATAAGTAGGTAATTCGTCGGCAAGCTGTGCGGCCATATAAATAAGGTATTCATCGTCTAAGGACCAAGAAAGACTATTTATATTTTGAAAAATTTTTAATGGTACGCCTTTTGAGTCTATAAGTTTACTAGAGACGCTGTTCGAGCAAACAGATTTAATATAAATGAATTCGTTTATGACGAAAGCGATGAAGGTGCCAGAGTTTGAAAGGGTAGCTTGAGAGATTTTATCGTAATTCGCAGGCAGGTTTGCAGTCATCTTTACATCTTGTGTTATGTTTTTGAAGTTGGCTCGATTTAGGTTCGAGTTATCGGCACTTTTTTATTGGCATGTTTAAGTTTTTGAATTATTATGGATTACTCTCTATTCTCCACAATAATTACCGATAAGTCTTGTCGGTATAATGTGACTCTTGATCATTATGGGTTGTTATTGAGAACTTCTTGGGTAACGTCGAGTCGGAACTTTGGTTAGTATGTTGGTCTTGTTCGTTTCGACATTCATTATGATTCTAAGTTGATAGGGGTAAGTGTATCACGTCCACTTAACTGGCCAATTTTAGTATGCCAGTACAGTCGCACAGGAAGTGAAAAATGATTTCATTCCGACACTAAAGTAAGTGGCAAAATATTCAGTGTCTCGCAGGGAAAACTCATCCATAGCAGATACGAAGAGCCTTTTCAAAATTCAGAAATTAGGGCTCTTTTACTTAGCTTGATTATTATTTAAAAGTTTTGGCCTAAATAGAAGAATGGTTGGAAGTTGTAGCCTTCTGTTTTTGCCATGCCTAAAATAGCTAGCCCTACGGGCGTTTCGGCACCGACAAAAGCACTGCCTGATGTCAATAAGTTATTGGCTTTTACATTGTCTTTTTGTTGCCATACATTACCAGCTTCTATACTAGCACCTGCATATAAAGCGCCATCAATCGTTGATATATTAGATAACTCATGCAGGTATACGGCAGAACCTAGTAATAAGTGGTTCCCACGTAATTGGCCTTCAACCAGTCCAGACATTCTGCCTAATCCTCCTAAAAAAAGCTGATCGGCTGGGGATATAGCGTCATCATCAAATATAGTGCCTAGCTCCCCACCTAATATAAGATGGTGCTTATCTTTCTTCCATGCTTTGGAAAAGCGTATTTCTAATTTGTCGAACTCTTGGTCGCTCCCCAAAGCTTTACTGCCATGTGTGTATGAGGTATTAAGACGATTTCCAGATGTGGGTAGTAGGTCATTATCTGTTGTATCAACATTAAATTCAGCTGTAAATCCAGCAGATTTTAATACAGTGGTACCTATGTTATTGCTACCTGTTTTTTCATTAGGCTCTAAGTGGGAATAATAAGTGCCTAAACGTGCCTCCCCCCAGGTGCCAAACTCCTTTCCGATATCTACTGATAGATTGAACTCATTTCCTCTAGATTCAGAGATGCGTTCTTCGCCTTCAAAAAAGAAGAAGTCTTGCTCTTGATAACCTGCTGTTGCTTCTAAGAAGGCGTTATAAATTGGTACGGGTTGATAAAACTGCGATTCTAACTGAAATGAATCACCGAATATCAAACTATTGTTCCATTCAGCACCTTGATCATTAAGGCCACTCAGTTCATGTTTAATGCCTAGCTGATAGCTGGTGTCACCTTCTAAATTATCAGCTAATGAGGCTCCGAAATATAAATGACTATTACCGGTACTGCGTTTGTAAGCATTTACTGTTAAGACTGCGCCGCCTTTTTGATCCGCAGCTAGGGTGTAGTCAACTAGAGAGAAGTATCCCAGACCATAAATAGCATCTAGCCCTTGTTGCAGTTGGTGGGTGTCTAAAGGTGATCCTGTTTTCATGGCTAAACGCTGCAATAAAATATTATCATTGAGGACTGATTCATTGTTGATGATGATTTGATGAATTGGCGCTTCTAATAGCTTTGATTTAAGCGGTTGTCGGTGTTTCTGTTCTGAGATATTTAAGGTCTCAGATAGGCGTTCTAAAGCAGATGAATGTTTGTTAGCTGCTTTTATGCCGATTGGGATAGTTTCTGCAACTCGATCAAAGCTTAAACTGCCAAGGTCTTTAATGCCTGGCTCTATTAGAATGTCGTTTGCTGATAAGGTCTTAAGCTGAGGTGCCGAAGATTTTAGCATCATTAGTTGCATTGCTTGCAATGATATATCTATAGCAGATTTGAGGTTGTCTTGTTCTTCTAAAAAAGTCGGTATTCTAACCACAATAAGAATATCCGCTCCCATTTCTCTGGCAACATCTACTGGGACATTATTAGCCACAAATCCATCGACTAATAATTTATCTTCTATTTGGACTGGACTAAATATGCCAGGTATAGACATGCTTGCGCGAATCGCTTGGGCAATATTGCCTTTGCCAAGAACGACTTGTTTACCGCTTTCAAT
Source organism: uncultured Gammaproteobacteria bacterium (assembly GCA_929200405.1). Lineage (GTDB taxonomy): Bacteria > Pseudomonadota > Gammaproteobacteria > Cardiobacteriales > CAKMZF01 > CAKMZF01. The sequence continues at coordinate 4,802 of CAKMZF010000004.1, forward strand.
ATCGGTAGCGACTGCACGAAATGGGATGGTGAGTTGATCAAAGTCATCTATGTGCGCTACAGGGCTAAATAAACGGCGTAATTCAAACAGTAGTTTCTGTCCACTAACAAAGCCACTGGGCGGCAGTAGTTTACCGTCTTGAATGCCTAAGCTACCTAAATTGAAGAATCCAGTACTTTGCCTTTTCTGATGAAAGCTTTGCTGTTTTCGTGATGGCTCGTCATTAAAAAGTGACAACCAATCTAGCGAATATACGGTTTCCTCTAGCTCATCAACAGTCATGCCTGATGCATATAAACCGGCAATAATGGCTCCCATGCTAGTACCTGTTATCACATCAATAGGTATGTTGTGTTCTTCTAATACTTTTAATACGCCCACATGAGCAACTCCAGCCGCACCGCCGCCACCAAGGACTAAACCAATTTTTGGCCGATCTTCGGCATACGCTGCGTATCCACATAACAAGAAGCACAATAAGAGATATCGGCGTATATGAATTAATATTGACGGGCAAACTGGATGAGGATTTAGTCTTAGCTTTTTGATCGACATTCGTTTGTATCCTTGCATGTTAAATATAGTAGTTGTTGGAGGAATATATAAGCGCTCTACATTAGATAACGCCAAAATGGCGAACACATAATAAGATAGAAAAATTTCAAGGCAATACAAGTTTTAAAATCATCTGTGAATACGAAAATATCTATTTAATCTAATGGCTTAGCTGTAATGTTTTGAAAAATAATAATAGTCACCTTTATAAGATATCATATT
>CAKMZF010000004.1:5678-12614 GCA_929200405.1 uncultured Gammaproteobacteria bacterium
TTCATAGTTTTTTGTATCCTTGGCATGAAGTAGTTGCGCCGAAGATAAGCAAACAGCAGAGATAACGATAGAGGGTAGCAGTTTGTATGATAGTAGTTTCGCTTATGTCTCCTAAACATTTGGTTAACTAGTAATCATTATCGATTAAAAGAATGGAAAACACATCTCTGTTTTTATGATTACAAATGATAATCAATATTATTTGTGGCTTTTAAAGTTTATTTTTAGCAGCAGAACAGGTTGCATATGAAGGTATATATTTCATTAGGAGATAAAAGGCGAGGAATATCATACTTGCTCTTTAAGTAATAATCATTATCATTGGCGTCGAGATCTGGTCAGATTGTTTGTTCTTACGGCGTTATTCTTTAGATATTTTTTAGATTAGGAGTTTTTGATGTTTTCTAGTACGGAGTTTTCTTTTGTGCCACAAAAACGCATGGCGTTAGTGGTTGGCGGTGTGTTGACAGCCGCTGTTGCATTTATGGGAGTTAGTCAGGCTGCTGAGGTAACTGCTAAGTCTGTGGTGTCTCATTATGCGGATATTGCAGAGGCGGTTTATGGGGATTCTTTGGTGACGGCAAAGATATTGCAAACTGCGGTAGATAAGCTTGTTGCATCGCCTTCTCAGGCGACACTTGATGCAGCGCGAGAGGCATGGCTAGCAGCAAGAGTGCCATATCAGCAGTCTGAGGCGTATCGGTTTGGTAATGAGATTGTTGATGAATGGGAGGGCAAGGTGAATGCTTGGCCTTTAGATGAGGGGCTGATTGATTATGTGGACAGCTCTTATGGTAGCGAGTCTGAGGATAATGGACTTTATGCTTCAAATATTATTGCCAATGCCAAGTTGACGATTAACGGTGAGTCTGTTGATGCGACTCATATTACTCCTGATTTGATTGCCAGTGTTTTACATGAGGCGGAATCTATCGAGGCCAATGTGGCTAGTGGTTATCATGCCATTGAGTTTTTGCTGTGGGGCCAGGATTTACATGGCACCGAGGCGGGTGCTGGCGAGAGACCTTTCACGGATTATTCGCTAGAGAATTGTAGTAATGGCAATTGCGCGAGAAGGGCGGAATATTTGCAAGCCGCCACGCAGTTGTTAGTGTCTGATTTAGAGGAGATGGCAGCTAATTGGCAGGCGGATGGGGGTGCTAGAGCTTCTTTGACCGCACAAGGTGCTGGGGCAGTGTCTGTAATTTTCACCGGTATGGGGTCTCTATCTTATGGTGAGTTGGCTGGTGAGCGTATGAAGTTGGGGTTGTTATTGCATGATCCAGAGGAAGAGCATGATTGCTTTTCTGATAATACTCACGCTTCACATTTCTACGATGCCCTTGGTATTCAAAATGTTTATCTCGGTGAGTATAGCCGTGTTGATGGGTCTAAGTTGACTGGGCATTCTTTGTATCAGTTGGTGCGGGTTAAAGATTCCGCGATTGCTGATGAGTTAAGGTTAGCGTTGGCAGATACTCAAAGCGCTATGCAGGTGTTGGTAGATCAGGCGGCGGCAGGACAGGCATTTGATCAGTTGATTGCAGAGGGCAATGCTGAGGGTAATGGTTATGTGCAGACGGCGATTGATGGTTTGGTGGCGCAAACGCGTTCTATTGAGCGTGCGGCGCATGTGTTGTCGTTAGATAATGTGGATATTGCTACCTCAGACAGTCTGGATAACGTAGATGCGGTTTTTGAGTAAACTACATTTTGCAGAGCTTTATTGCTACTGACTTATGATGGTAGTTATGTGCCGGTCATTATATTTGAAATGTGCTTATTGATGTTATTCAATAGGCGCGCTGTCATTTTGTTGTAAATTTAATTGAGTGAGATTTTGTGATTCATTTGTCTTCTGTAGTTTGCTTGCATAGTGCTCGCCTTTCGCGGGCCATTTTCATTTCATTGTTGAGTATTGGGGCGACTGCTTTAGGCAGTGTTGCTCAGGCTGACTCAGCGATATCAACATCTACTCTAACCCTGGAAAAAAATAGAGTAGACATGAGTAAGAGTGCGGAGACGGCAAAGGCTAGTAATAACTTAGTAACGATTGAACAATGGCAGCATCTTATAGCGGATACTGGGCAACGAGATGATTTGGATAAAAAGACTTTAGCAAGGGTAGAGGCGATTACTCGACCTACAGAGAATTTCTCTAAACCCGAGAAGTTTGAGAAATTGCCAGCTGGCAAAGCTACGTCAAAGAAGCGTGTTGATCATAATGCTTTTTCGCATTTTTCTGCGAATCTGAGTTTTGCTCAACAACAGGATTTTGCTTTGGGAAATGCGATTTTCAGAAAATCATGGGTAAGTTCCCCTGCTTCGACGTTAGCATCTGATGGCTTGGGGCCTTTGTTTAATGCGCGTTCATGTCAGGGTTGTCATTTAAAAGATGGCAGAGGGCATCCGCCGAAAAATTCTGATGATGATACGACTTCGTTTTTGTTGAAGTTGGCAATTCCTGCTACCACTAAGGCGCAGCAGCGAGCGATTGCTGTTGGTGAGAAGCAGAACATAGTAGAGCCGCGTTATGGTGGGCAGTTTCAAGATAAGGCAGTTATGGGTATTTTGCCGGAAGGTAAGGTTGATATTCGCTATCAAACGCTTTCCGTCACATTAGCAGATGGAGAAGAGGTGCATTTGCAAAAGCCCGTTTATTCATTGAGTGCCTTGCAATATGGAGATATGAGCTCGGGAGTGATGCTATCACCACGCATAGCACCTCCGATGATTGGCTTAGGTTTGATTGAGCAAATTCATTCCGCAGATTTAGTGCGCCATGCAGATCCCGATGATATAGATAATGACGGTATTTCCGGCAAGCTCAGTGTGGTTGTTGACCCTGAACTAGAGTATTCGCTTGCCAAGCAGCCAGCCTTCACCATTGGTCGGTTCGGTTGGAAGGCTTCCCAAGCAACGATTAAGCAACAAACAGCGGGTGCTTTTTCTAATGACATGGGGCTATCAACTGAGTCTGTGCCACAACATTTTGGTGAGTGTACGGTTTACCAAAAAGCTTGCCGTGAGGCACCAAATGGCGTGCAAGCAAAGTTAGGCAATGTTGAAGTGCCTGAGAATTTATTAGATTTAACGACATTTTATTCGCAGAATCTAGCCGTTCCCCAGCGCCGTGATATTGCCAATAAGCAGGTGTTGCGAGGCAAAAAGATTTTTTATCAAAGTGGCTGTGCTGATTGTCATATTCCGAAATATGTCACTCGCAAAGATGCTGAGAACCCTGCATTGGCCTTTCAGTTGATATGGCCTTACTCGGATTTCTTGTTACACGATATGGGTGAAGGTTTGGCAGATGGCTTTTCTGCTGGCAGTGCTAACGGTCAGGAGTGGCGAACCACTCCGTTATGGGGTATCGGTTTAACGGAGGTGGTAAATGATCATAGCCGTTTTCTGCATGATGGCAGAGCAAGGAACTTGCTAGAGGCAGTGCTGTGGCACGGAGGTGAGGCAGCGACTTCTCAGCAAAAAGTGGTTGCTTTGGATAAAACCGGTCGTCAAGACTTGCTGGCTTTCTTACAGTCTCTATAAGCGAGATCAGCAAATAAAAATTGAATTAACATCATCATTGGACTGAAAGCATAAATGAAATTCCTAAAAAATCATCTGGTTACTAGCTGTTTGTTAGTGAAAATGCCGACGAAATGGCGCTCGATAAGCAAAATAGTAAATAGCAGCTATGTTCTTGTTGGCTGCTTAGCTGTGACAGTTGGTGGCAGCACCGCGCTGGCGCAAAGCAGTACGGTGACTTCTAGTAGTGTAGAGCACTCTCAACCGACTCAAGCAATTGCGCAGCAGTTTAACGGTGAGGCTTTGGCATTGGCGAAAAGGGCGGTTAATAGTTATTTTTTGCCCGGTTATGAACGGGTGACTCAGCAGGCAGAATTGCTTGAGGGTGCTTTGTCAACTCTGTGTGAGTCTCCGTCCGAAAAGCAGTTGGTGCGGGTGCGTTCTGCTTTTCAGCAGTTAGTGTTGGCGAGTGAGCGTCTGGCGTTTGTTCACTTCGGACCAATTAGTGAAAACAGTCGTCAAGAACGGTTATTGTTTTGGCCAGATCGCCGTGGCATTGGTCGGCGTCAAGTCCAGAAGGTGTTGCAGCAACAAGATAACAGTGCTATCAATGCCGATTCGTTGCGCCAGAAAAGCGCTGCACTGCAAGGTTTGACGTCATTAGAATATGCGCTGTTTGGTGGGATGGATGGCGCTAAACTAGATATGGAATTATTACAGTCCCAAAGTTTTCGCTGTGCCTACGCCGTAGCCAATGCTCAGGTGATTCATCGGTTAGCTAAGACGGTATTGCAGGGCTGGGAAGGTGACGCGACTCAACAGGGTTTTGCGGCATTGCTGACCGCGCCCAGTGCTGAAAATTATTATTACAGAAATCAAAAAGAAGTGCTCGCTGAGTTGGTTGGGTTATTGTCTAGCGGTTTGGCTGAGTTTAGAGATAGACGAGTGCTACCTTTGTTGGGTAAGATTGGTGAGGAGGAGTCTATAAAACTTCGACCGAAAAAAGCTTTGTTCTGGCGCTCAGGTACCACCTTACATGCAATGCAGGCGAATATAGAAGGGCTAAGACATTTAGTGGATTTGGCGGGTTTTGAAACGATTATTGATGACGATGAGCGCTGGATTATGCGCTCTATTCAGATTGAGTTTGACAACATAGAGCGAGTACTAAATTCATTCACACAATCTGAGTCTGAAAATCAGCAGGCTGATGGCAAGCTTTTAAAAGAGAAGTGGAATTATGTATTGCTGATTAGTCGAAATTTGCAACGGTTGATCGGTGAAGAGCTGGCATCAAAGCTTGGTTTTGCGGTAGGTTTCTCGCCGTTGGATGGCGATTAATTTGAGGCGAAGTCTCTACAGTGACTTTGAGTATTAGTAATAACCAACAGCAGGCATCTCAGTCAATAGCTAGAGGCTGCGATGATACACGGCGGCAGTTGTTAAAGTCGTTGCTGTATTTGGCATCACCTAGCTCAGCTTTACTGCCTTTTGCCGCGACTTCTGAGGCTGTGGAGCCGCAAGATTATTTTGCTTCAGGGGTGCAGTTTGCCAATGGCGATTACGGCTTAGCGATTGTAGATGGCTCTGGTAAGTTGAAGGCACGGTTAGCGCTGCCTAGCAGGGCGCATGGAATGGCACATTCTGCGCGCAAAAATATAGGGGTAGTGTTCGCGAGGCGACCGGGTAATTACGCGGTGGTTTGGAAGTTGTCTGAGAATAGCGGTCTGCCAGCAAGAGCTGAACTGGAAATAGTCACTAAGATAACAGCGGTTACAGGGCGGCACTTTTATGGTCATGGGGCTTTTTCTGCCGATGGCCGTTGGCTCTATGCGAGTGAGAATAACTTTGCTGCTGATAATGGTGACGGTAAGTTAGTTGCCGGTATTATCGGAGTATATGATGCTCAGAATGGCTACCAAAGAGTCATGGAAATCTCCAGTGGCGGGATTGGCCCACATGAGATTATTGTATCAGCAGATGGCACAACACTTTTTGTTGCCAACGGGGGTATTGCTACGCATCCGGCGCGTGGTCGAGAAAAGCTCAATTTATATACCATGCGCAGTAATATCACAGCTGTTCCACTGCGTGACGGTTTGCCAGATATAACTAATCTGCGGCAATGGTTATTGCCAGCGCACTCACAGAGGTTGTCGCTAAGACATTTGGTTGAAGATGGTTTGGGTAATATCTGGATTGGCGGTCAATATCAATCTGATATCGCTACAGCTAAAATATCTACAGACACCCCCTTAGTAGCGCGTATTTCTGCGCAGCAAAGGCGAACTAGCGAGCCTTTGCAATCTCTGGAGTTACCTGAAATTTCCAGTAACTTGCAAGACAACCTGCGTCACTATATTTCCTCAGTGGCTTATAACCCCGTCAGTAATACTGTTATTTTTACCGCAGCCAAAGGACAGGGCTATTTGCAAGTTTCTCCATTTTCACTATCCACCGAGGTTGAAGGCCGTGACAAGCGCGGAGATGCTTTTACTGGTTCTTTTACTTGGCATGATTCCGGTGAGGTCAGCGGCGTTGCGGCAACCACTACTAGGGTGGAGGCGCTGTCTGAGTCAGCTATGGATAGCGGTTGGCGAATGACCACTGGCAAAGGAGAGTGGTTTACGCTTTGGGATGATGGAGCAGAGGGGTTATCTCAAGATCAACAAAGCCAAGGAGGTAGAAGAACCACGATGGCTTTTGATAATCACCTGCTAGGATTTCAGTCTCAGAGCTAAGATTTTTTGTCTTTCTTAGTCACTGTTTTGGGCAGCAACTTACTGACATCTTTGCTGGTGGCTATCTGATTACTCTCTATAAATGCTTGGTGATTCTGTTCAACCATTTCAAGATCATAATAATAGTTGACCATAAAGCCTGCTGCATTTAGTAGAGCCTTAGGCGAGGTGTCACCCATAAAGTTAATGCGCTCTAGTCTGGCACCATTGCCGAGATGAAATCTGGCAACGGGGTCATAAACCTGCCCACGATTGGAGCGTCCGCTTAATAAGTATTGAGCAGCTAGTGGCATTAACAGTTGCTCTATTTCTTTTTGGCGGTCTTCGTTGCGACATAGCGCATTGTTGATTGCCAGCTCTTTAAGTAACAGCACGGCAGGGTGCTCTTGGTTATCAGCACTTACGGGGCGTAGGGTTTTAGCTGAGCTATTTTTGCTAGGCAAAGCTTTGGTGCCTGCTTCGGTTTTAAGCACCCAATCCGCAAAGTTTGGCAGTGGTGAGAGGGTGACAAAGTCTTTGATATTTGGCAATTCGGACTGTATGTTTTTGGCAACCTGCTTAATAAGGAAATTGCCAAAAGAAATGCCAGCTAAGCCTGCCTGACAATTTGAAATAGAATAAAACACAGCTGCACTAGCAGATTCCGCAGCTATCGCGTCTCTTTGCG
>CAKMZF010000004.1:12714-32407 GCA_929200405.1 uncultured Gammaproteobacteria bacterium
GTATGTACTTTTAAGTGGGTTCGCAGCTCTTGGCGCATTTGCACCAACTCTATGGTGCTGTTTTGGGCGGCATTGAGTCGGTTTAAGAGTGCTTGGCGTTTAGATTTACTGGCTCTATCAATGGCTTGGTAATGCTCAGGGGTTTGCTCTTGTGCGTATTTCTGTGCAGCTTCTGCTAGGCCTTTGGCATCGATGTCTAACTCTTCCAGCATGAAATAGAAAAATGTTAGTTTTTCCTCACCGTTACTGGACTTATAGTGCTGTAAAAAACGGTCTGCGTGGACAAGGGCAGAGACCTCACTGCGCGCCATTAGCACTTCGTTAGCTAACTCCGCGAGCGTTGCTTTGCTGTCTTTCTCTTTGTCGAATGTAAACGCCGGCAGTTTGGCCGCTTGGCTGAGGATAGAGCTAAACAGGCTGGTGACTCCGTAACTTTTGGGATGACGCTGGCTAAGATCTTCGGCAATATCGGTAGGTTTGTTCGGTTTGGTGCTGGTACTCATATCTGCTCTGTAAGTAAATTTTTGTAAAGTGCTGCAAGCAGCACTGTAGTTAGCAAAGACGATATGCTTAGCATTCGCCTGCTTTAGTCTTTCAATCGATTACGCAGTTCGTATTTTTGTATTTTGCCGGTGGCGGTTTTGGGCAAAGGTCCAAAGATGACTTTGCTCGGTTTTTTGAAGCGGGCCAAGTAGGTTAGACAATGTTCAATAAGTTCGCTTTCTGACACTTCAGCATTTGGTTTTAGCTCCACAAAAGCGCAGGGAGTCTCACCCCATTTTTCATCTTTCATGGCGACAACAGCGGCTTCGCCAACTGCTGCATGTTTGTAAAGCGCATTTTCTATCTCAACTGAGGAGATATTTTCACCGCCAGAGATAATAATATCTTTGGCGCGGTCTTTGACCTGCACATAGCCATCTGGGTGTATAACGGCCAAATCACCACTGCGGAACCAACCACCTTCAAAGGCTTCTGTGGTGGCCTGTTGGTCTTTTAAGTAGCCGGACATCATGGTGTTGCTACGGATAGCGATTTCGCCAATGGTCTCTCCATCGTGAGCAACGGGCTGCTCTGTTTCGGGGTCAATGACTGCAACGGCATCTGTCATGGGAAAACGAACACCTTGGCGCGACTTATATTCAGCTAGGGTGTCGATATCAAACTCACTCCACTCCTGCTGCGGCGTGCCTTGTAGGATGTGGCCATAGCTCTCGGTGAGACCGTAAACATGCATGATGTCAAAGCCCATGCCTTCCATTTTTGCTAGCACTGATGCTGGCGGTGGAGCGCCAGCTGTCATGCAATAGACAGTAGCATCTTCTCTGACTCTCTCCGGGCATTCTGGAGAATTGGCGAGCATATTGAGCACGATTGGAGCTCCGCCAAAATGGCTCACTTTGTGTTGTTGCATGAGGGTGAAAATCTTCTCTGGAATAATGGCGCGAACGCAAACGATAGTGGCAGCCATTGCGGTCATTGTCCAAGCGTGACCCCAGCCATTACAGTGAAATAAAGGCACGGTGTACATGTAAACTGGATGCTTCGGGACCGGCCAGCCAGCGATAGTACCCATGGTCATTAAATAAGAACCACGATGATGATACACCACCCCTTTTGGCAGCCCAGAGGTGCCAGAGGTGAAGTTAATCGCGAGGGGCTGTAGTTCGTCTGCAATTTGGTACGGCAGATAATCTGCAGTGGTTATTTCTTGGGCGTTGAGTAATTGGTTGTATTCATGCCACGCTAGGGTGCTGGGCAAGTTGGCTGCTATGTCTGGCTTTTCTGTCGCATGTGGGTCATCAATGACGACAACATGGATATTATTGCCTTTAGCAATCTGGGTTTCTATGGCATCGGTGGCCTGTGGCAGTAGTTGGCGATCAACAATTAATACTTTGGTTTCGGCAAAATCAAGAATATAGGTGATCGTAGCAGGGTCTAAGCGAGTATTAATGGTGTTGATCACACAGCCAGCCAATGGCACAAAAAAGTGTGCTTCAAATATCTCAGGGGTATTAAATGCGAGTATCGATACCGTGTCATGCGCTTTGGTACCTAAGCCCTGTAATGCATGTGCCATTTGTTGGCAGCGTTGTTGAGTTTCTCGCCACGTATACTGTTGCTCCTCATAGATTAAACTAGTTATTTCAGGATAAACATCTGCCGTGCGAGACAGAAATGAGATGGGGGTCAACGGAACAAAGTTGGCCGCATTTTTTGACGACTGCAATGAATCGTACATTGCCGGTAGTGCGATGGTGGGTTGCGATTGGTTGTTGGTTGTCATGCTATTTCCTCATTTCTCCTCAGCAGTGAATAGTTATGTCGTTGGACTGTCACGGATATTGGTTATTGTATTGTCGCCGCTAGGTTCAGTTTAACTGCTATAAATTGTTATCGTCTAGGGTCGCTAAGATGTCGCTGGGTTGTTTAATGGTACTCGCCAAGGTTGGTATCTGCGATGCAAAGCGCTGGTAATACCATACTGCATGTTGTTGTACGACCTGTTGATCAGGGTTCGCCTGTAGTAAACGACGATGTGCTCTGGCACAAAGCGTGTAGGTCAGCAGCTTTAAGAAATCATCCGCCATCGACATCGCATCTACTAATACGCTGGCCTCGGGTGATGATAGGTTATCTAACAAATGTGCAGTTGTGGTGGTTAACTCAGTACAGTATTGTTGAAAAGATTGCTCGATGTAATCATTGTTACATGCTGGCTCAGCTTTCCAGTCAGTTACTAGGTTTTCGAGTATTTTGCCTTCATTTTGCTGAATTTTGCGACTAATTAAATCTAATGCTTGTACACCATTGGTGCCTTCATAAATTGGGGTGATTCTGACATCACGCACCAGCTGTTCTACGCCATACTCACGAATAAAGCCATGACCGCCGAAGACTTGCTGAGACTGCAATGTGGTGCTTAAGCCATAATCAGTAAGAGCAGACTTGACCACTGGAGTGTAAAGCGCCAGTAGCATCTGCTGCTGCTCACGGGTGGTGGTATCGCTATGGCGCTCTGCAAAATCTGCGGCAAGTCCAGCCTCAAAGGCGATAAAGCGTAGTGCATCAGCCTCGACTCTCATGTCTAGCAAGCTGGCACGGACTTGCGGTAAATGAATTAGCGGGTCGGCATTATCTCCGCTCTTCCACGGTGCAGGTGCGCGGCCTTGCAGTCTTTCTTGTGCGTAGGACAGCGCTTGCTGGCGTGCATGATCGCCCATGCCTAAACCTTGCATGCCGACGCTGAGTCTCTCAAGGTTCATCATGGTGAACATGGATACTAAGCCGCGATTTTCAGGGCCGACCAACCAACCCTGTGCTTGGTCAAAATTCATCACGCAGGTTGGGGAACCGTGGATGCCCATTTTCTCTTCGACATTGCCGACACTTACCGTGTTTCTGTCGCCAATTGTGGCGCTGTCTCCTTCGCCAACGCCAATGTATTTAGGCACCAAGAAAAGGCTGATGCCTTTCACTCCGGCAGGGGCGTCGGGTAATCTAGCCAATACCATATGGATGATATTTTCCGCCAGATCATGTTCACCCGAGGTGATGAAGATTTTTTGTCCAGAAATGGCATAGCTGCCGTCGCCATTAGACTTGGCTTTGGTGCGCAGCAACCCAAGGTCGGTACCACAGTGTGACTCAGTTAAGCACATGGTGCCTGTCCATTCACCAGAGATCATTTTGGGAAGATATTGCGCCTTTAAAGTGTCTGTACCATGCGCTTTGAGCAGATGTGCTGCGCCGCGTGTTAGCTCGGTGTAGAGTTTAAAAGCAAGGTTACATGCGCCCAAACTTTCATCTAATGCCATCGACATGATTTTTGGTAAGCCTTGGCCGCCATCCTCTTCAGCAAAATCCATAGTCGGCCAAGCCTGTTCAACATAGGCTTGGTAGGCTTCTTTAAAGCCTTTTGGCGTGGTGACAACATCATTCTCTAACGATACACCTTCTTCGTCGCCACTGGCATTTAGCGGTAATATTGTTTCGCGTACAAAAGCATCAAACTGGGTCAAGATTTGCAGATAAAGATCTGGGTCATGTTGTTCTAACCCTGACAGCTGATAGTAGTCCTCTGGTAGAAAAGTTCTGATTAACTGTTCCCATTGTGCGATAGGGGTTTGGTAAACGGAATTTTGCATAGTGGCCTTCTTGCTATCTTTCTGCGGTAATTATGTTGTTGTGATGATCTGTATCGATTTGCGCCCTACACTTAATTGCGTAGGGTTCTGCCTAAGTCTAACATGCTATTGATGCGTGCTTGGGTACCATCGGTTTTAACAAGGTGCAGGAATGCTCTGCGCTCTGCATCATACAAGTCTTGCTCTGACCAGACGGTGCCAGCATCAATATCTCCACCGGTGACAATGGCCGCTATCGCTTTGCCAACGACGGTGTCATGTGGCGTGAAAACGCCTTTGGCATGATGTTTGTCTAGCCAATCGCCCATTGCTTGATTGACCTCTCGCCCTGGCATGCGCAGTGGCGGGCGGTTAGCATGTTGGGCGGTAGGATTTTGCTTGATGTAGTTCACCGCCGCTGCCAGCAAGCGATCACGATTCATTAGGTAGCTGTCATCAGCTCTAAGCATGGCTTGTTGTAAGGCGAGCTGTGGAGACGTCGCTGTTTTACCATAACCCAAATTCATAAAGGCTTTCCATGCGGCTTCATCCACATTGCTATCTGCCGATATATTCAGGTTTTCTACCCAGCGATATAGCGTTTCTTTACAACCGCCACCGCCAGGAATAACCCCAACTAAGCTCTCTACCAAGCCCAATACTGAGTTGGCATGGCAGATAACGTGCTGTGCATGAAGCACTACCTCAAACCCCCCACCAATAGATAACCCAGAAGGAGCAGCTACAACAGGGAAGTCGGCGGCGGCCATTTTGTGAACGGTGGTTTGGAAGTCTGCTAAGAATTTGTCTAAGCCGTCATAATCCTGCTGGTTGAAAAAGCCTCTTACCGCTTCTAAGTTGACGCCGCAGGAGAAATGCTGGGCATCATTGTGAACGATCAATCCGGCTAAGCCCATTGGCTTTACTTGGTCCAGCGCATCATTTAAGATAGCCATTGACTCGGCATCTAGGGCGTTGGCTTTGCTATGGAATTCAACTACAGCCATGTTCTGATAAACATACCAACTGGCAACGCGATTGTGCGCTACAGGGGTCAATGTCTGCCGTGTTTCTGAAAAGCGGGTAACGCCAACGGCTCTATCAATAGGCTGCCATACAGTCTCACCGTTGTCTGACCAAAGGCGACGGCTTAGCGCAGTCTCATCGGCTTGATAGAAGTGACTGCCAGCGGCTTGCTGTAGTATTGCTGGAATTTCACGACTTTCGTTTTGCAAACGGTTGATTAGATAATCAACACCAATTTCATCAATTAGCTCGAACGGGCCTTTTATCCAGTTATAGCCAAGCTTCATCGCATCATCAACTGCGCTGGGGTCATTGCCTACTTCTGGCAGTAATGAGGCCGCGTAGCATAGGGTTTGTGAGAGCACTCGCCATGCATATTGACCATATTCACTGTCATCATCTAGCAAGTTTTTAACGCCGTCTTGCTCAGCTTTTAGCGCGATTTCAATCACAGGGCGATCAAAGTTTTGGTATTGTTTGCTTTCAAAGTCTAAGACCTGTTTGTCGCTTTCTGGGGTTTCTTGGAAGTAAAATCCCTTGCCTTGCTTATTACCGGTTTGGCCGTTTTGGATCATCTCTACCATGAGTGGCAAAGGTTTTGATACAGCGTGGAAAGCATCGGTTTCTGGCAATATGCTGACTAAGCTGGCAACTACATCGGACATTAAATCAATGCCGATAAGATCATAGAGACCGAAAACACCAGTTTTTGGGATACCCATCGGGCGTCCGAATAACGCATCTGCTACCTGTGGCTTTAGCCCCGCAGCAAAGGCTTCATGTAAGGCGCATTGAATGGCATAGACACCAACTCTATTGCCAAGAAATCCTGGTGTGTCGGCACAGTTTACAACGCCTTTTCCGAGCTGCTCCTCGCAGAAAAGCTCTAGGGTTTCCATTACGTCATCACGAGTATGCTCGCCACGCACTAGCTCTAATAGGCGCATAAAACGTACGGGGTTAAAGAAGTGTGTAATTGCAAAACGCTGTTGCAAGCTATCAGGCATGCCCTGCGTCAACAGAGAGATAGGAATGGTTGATGTGTTCGAGGTCAGTATCGCTGTCTCTGGCAATAGCATGGCTAAGTTTGCATAAAGCTGATGTTTGATGTCCAGTCTTTCTACCACTGCTTCTGCAACCCAGTCGCAGTCTTTGACCACTGCGAGATCATCACGAATATTGCCAAGGTGAATTAATGCTTCAGCATCTTTACTCATTAGCCCCGGCATATCAGGGTCTTTGAGTCTCTCTAAGCCACGCTTGGCGATAGCGTTGACATCATCACCTTCACTGGGCAGGTCTAAAAGCCAAACTTCTATGCCTGCATTTGCGACTTGGCCAGCAATGCCAGCTCCCATTGTTCCAGAACCGATAACGGCGACTTTATTAATTTTCACTATATTCTCTATCTTTCGTGTGGATATGGTTAATGTTTACGATTAATTTTGCGATTGGATAAACGTTTTGAGCGCATCTAAACAGGCTTTAGGTGCTTCCATTGGCAGCATATGACCAACTTGCTCTAGCTCAACTTGAGACTGCAAATTCGGCAGCAGTTGTGCCAGTGCGCGTCCGGCTTTTAGCGGTGTCATTTTGTCAAGTTTGGCTAAGATGAGCTGACTTGGCATGGTTAGTTTGGTCGCGGTATTTGCGCCCTCACTATAGCTATTGCAAGCCAATAAGTCCTGATGCAATGGGTTTTGCGACATAATACGGCTGCCGATGCCAATAGGCGCTTGGCCGGGAACAGCGGAACCACCGAATTGATAGCGCTCTCCAAACCCCCAAGTGAGCATAGCCGCAGCGGCTTTTTCTGGATGATTTTCTGCCAGATCTAGCAATTGTGGATTAACTGGGATTGTTGAGCCAGATGCCCAAATGCTAATGGCGTTGGTTTGTGCTGGACGCTGTGCCGCAGCTTCTAGCGCGACTAAGCCCCCTTGTGAGTGACCAACTAGGGTTACGTTTTTGGCGCCCAGCTGATCTAATAGCTGCCACAGCCAAGTCGCCATTGCCGAGATATCATTAAGGGCTTCGCCTTCTGAGAGACTATGAGCGGGAAAATCTGGTGCGACTACGCTATAACCATGAAAGGCAAACCAGCGGGTTTGCAATGCCCAACAGCGATGATCTAAGCCACTTCCGTGGATAAAGACAACGGTTGGCAAACTGTTATCAAAAGGCTTGCCGCCTGTTGCGACATAGGTTTTGGCATCATTGAGTTCTAAGTACATTAGCTGACTCCTTGAGTTGCTGCTTCTTTGGGCAGCAGACGTTTGGCTGCTTTTAAGCCCATGGCAAAATCAGCTTGTATGTCTTCAATGGCTTCTATTCCCACGGAAACGCGAATCTGGTCTTCGCTAATGCCAGCGGCAAGCATTGCCTCAGCATCCATACGCGAATGGGTAGTTGAGCCGGGGTGCAGGACTAGCGTGCGAGAGTCACCGACATTTGCCAAGTTGGTTGCCAGTTGCAGGGCATCCATAAAAGCAGCGCCAGCAGCTCTGCCACCTTTGACCGCGAAAGTTAAGATAGAGCCTGCGCCTATTGGAAACAGCTGCTTTGCCAGAGCTGTGTGCTGCTCATTAATCTCAGGGTGCTTGACCCAAGACACCATGTCATGGTTTTGCAGCCATTCAATGAGTTGGCGAGCATTGCTAATGTGTTTTTCCATTCGTAGCGTCAAACTCTCTAGCCCTTGCAATAACAGAAATGCATTATTCGGGCTGAGGGTGGCACCAAAGTCGCGCATGGACTCGGCACGAATCCGCATAGATAAGGCGCTAGGGCCAAACTCTTCCCAGAAATTAATGCCATGAAATGGCGCGTATGGCTCGGCAATAGTTGGGAACTTAGCGTTGCCATCGGTATTTATATGACCCCAATGCATATTGCCACCATCGACAATAGCGCCGCCAATGGCACTGCCGCTGCCGCCAATCCACTTGGTGAGGGAATGCACTACGATATGGGCACCATGCTTGATAGGGTTGCAAAGCGCTGGGGTGGCAAATGTTGCATCTACCACAAGCGGTAATTGGTGGGCGTTGGCGATTGCGGATAGTGCTGGAATATCCGCAATGTCTAAACCGGGGTTGCCAATAGACTCACAAAAAATCATTTTGGTATTGGGCTGAATGGCTGCTGCCATCGCCGCGTGATCATTTACCGAGACAAAGCTGACTTCTATACCAAAACGCTTTAGCGTGTGTGACAGCAGAGTGGCGGTAGAGCCATAGATTTGCGCTGCGGATAAAATATGATCGCCTGCGGAGCAGAGCGTAGCAAAAGTGGTGAACAGTGCACTCATGCCAGAGGCCGTACATACACAGGCTGCGCCACCCTCTAGTGCTGCCATTCGCTGCTCAAGCACGGCGACAGTTGGGTTGGTCATGCGGCTGTATATGTGGCCGCCTTGCTCAACATTGAATAGCGCCGAGCCGTGTTGTACGTCGCTAAACGCATAACTGGTGGTTTGATAGATCGGCACAGCGCGGCTGCCATGCTCTGACTCCGGTCTATAACCGGTGTGCAGTGCTATGGTATCTGGCGCAAAAAATGATGACTGGCTCATATATTCCCCTTTAGTTGGTTAGCAGGCGCTAGCCTGATTTCCGCAAATATGCTGATTAACTCTGTGCTGGCGCTTTAGGTGCTAAATTTAGCGTAGCAAAGTCAAAAGGCAATGATACACAATGCACAGGACAATCACCAAGTGTGGTCATAATACGCAATGATAAAGCAACGTTTTCGGATACCGCATTTATGGCAGCTATGTCAACATTGGCAAAAGCGAGGAAGGCATGATAAGCACCAGCTGGGCTGGATGAGGTAATTTCACCAACCACTTTATCACCTAAGGTGACAACAGAGTTAGCTAAGACAATAGCTTCTTTGTCTTGTGTATCTACAACCAACCCCATGAGCTTTGAGGGAATGCCTGCTGCTTTCTGAGCGGCTAAAGCAGCCACGCTTAGGCTAGGTAGGTTGTTATCTAACTGGCAGTATTTATCTAAGCCACACTGCAGTGGGGTATAGTTATAGTCCATGTCATTGCCAAATGAGAGTAAACCACTCTCAACACGCTCTATGGCATTTGGGCAACCTGGGCCGACTTGCAAGTCTTCACCTTTTTCAAAGAGTTCATCCCAAAGTTGCTGTCCAAGTGCTGCGTTGTCTACATAAACTTCAAAGCCGCCTTGCTTTGACCAACCCGAACGGGCAACAATAAACGGGTGACCTTTGTAGTCCAGACGTTTATAACGAAAAAAGCGAATGTCATTGACGGTATCTCCAAACACACGACTCATTAAGGTTTCCGCTTTTGGCCCTTGTATTGCCAGAGGCCAAACGTCGGGTTCAGAGACTTCTACATTTAGATCCAGTCCAGTTGCTAGGCCTTTTGCCCAAAGCATGACATCCGAGTCGGCAATGCTTAACCACCAAGTATCTTCTGAGACATGAATCGCAATGGGGTCGTTAATGATTTTACCGGCTTCATCACATAATGGCACATAAAAACATTGATCGTCCTTCGCTTTGCTCAGGTCTCTGGGTGTCATTAGTTGCGTTAATTTGTAAGCATCTGGCCCTTTGAGCTGTATTTGGCGCTCGCATGAGACATCCCATACCTGGACGTGCTGGCGTAAATGCCAGTAATCCTGCTCTACGCCACGAAAGTTATTGGCTAAAAGCATGTGGTTGTAAACGGTATAGGCTTTAACACCTGCCGCATTTACTCGGCTGGTAAATGGAGTGCTGCGCAGACGGCGTGAAATCGCTATTTCTGGATTCATAATGAGATAACTCTTTAAAATTTGTTGTAATTTTTTGGCGATATTGCATTGAAATAATGCCTCAGGCAAGCGATAAAGATTGCCCCTGAGACTATGTTTTTGTTATGCAGAAGTCTAAAAAGTTATTGCTTTTCGATGCGCGACAGTTTTAAATGGCTAGGCGGCATATTGGGCTTATTACGGGCTTAAATTGTGGGGAATAATTAATTAAGAATTGTAGGCGGTAATGACAATGGCGAAGAAAATTTCTTTAGGGTTGCTGAGAACTTTTGAGACCTCGGCAAGATTGCTGAGTTTTACTCAAGCAGCAGTAGAGTTAAATCTCACGCAGGCCGCTGTTAGTAAGCAGGTTAAGGCATTAGAAGATCAGCTCGGTGCATTGTTATTTCGTCGCAGTGCGCACGGTATTGAACTGACAGAAAAAGGGCATAGGTATTGGCTGGACACACGCGATAAAATTACCCAACTAGACAAGGTGACCACTCAATTATTTACCACCAAAAACCCTAGGAGTTTGAAGATACATTGTAATATTAGCTATAGTTTTTTTGTGCTGACCTCTTATGTGTCAGGCTTTAAGCAGAGTTATCCAGATATTGCGATTGAGTTAATCCATGATGTCTGGCACAAAGAGCAGGAGCAGCGAAAGAACACCAATGCAGATATTGAAATTAGCTATTTAACTATAGCAGAAAGCAAAGGGGCAAAGCTTTTGCACAGAGATATGCTATTTCCAGTGGTTTCCGCAGAGCTTACAGATGCAGAGATAGAGGATCTGCCTTTAATTCATGTGCTGGGGTATTATCAGGAATGGTCTTGGTGGCAGCAGGAGTTTGCTGATAAATGCACTGCTGAAAATCTCACTGTTTGGCGACCTAAGTGGATGTCTCAAAAGCAGAGTCTGGGCAGTGGTTTGAAAGAGGCGAAAAGTAACTTTCGGGTAGACAGCTCTTTGTTGGCATATGAGTTGGCGGCTCAAGGGGCAGGTGTGGCTTTAGGTCGCAGTTGTTTGGTGCAGGGTTTTATAGACTCAGGTAGATTACGACCTATTTTTGCAGACAGTAATATAGAGGCTCCGGAGGGGTTTCATATTCAATTTACCGAGCCTGGTATAGCTCATAAGCCAGCGCAATGGTTTATGGAATTTGTTAATAATAGCGCAGGAACTATTGGTTGAGCTGCCTAAGGAGATTTACTATCATGTTTCTGTGCTATGGGGCCATTGCGAAGATACTCCCTATGGTTTACTCCCCAGTTGGTTAGCTCAATAATAAGGGGCACTAAGGTATAGCCGTAGTCAGAGAGTTTGTAAGAGACTTTGCGCTCCGAGTTGTTTTGACTGTTTCTGATAACCAGCTTATTTTGAACCAGGTCTTTAAGAGAGTTAGAAAGCACTTTAGCAGTAATGCTGGGGAGTCCTTTTTCAATCTCTGAGAACCGAAACTCGCTATTGCATAGTAGCGCTATGATCTGCATTTTCCAGCCACCTGAGATGATATCTAGTGTGTCTTGTATGGCTTGCAGCTCTTTTTGATAGTGTAAAACAATCTCTGCTGGCGGTTTGTCTATTCGGTATTGCTTGAAGGTTTGGATTTGTGCTTGCACTTCGGGGCTTAATTTCACTTTCGACTCCAACTTTTGACTTGCTTTACTTTTGGAAAGTAATCTTCTTTTTTCGGTGGTATTTGCATATAGTAAGTTTTCCTATCTGATTTTTCGAGAAATTTTATGAAAGTTATTGTTTTTGGTGCTTCTGGCAAAACAGGATTGTATGTAGTTCAAGCTTGTCAGCAACAGGGTTTGGAGGTGACCGCTTTTGTTCGCACACCAGCGAAACTAGACCATATACAGGGGGTATCAGTTCAACAGGGGGATGTGTTTAATCAGCAGTCAGTTTCTCAAGCGATTGCTGATCATGATGCGGTGATTGTGTGCTTGGGAAGTGTTGGCTTGAAAGATACTACTACGCTAACCACCGGAACTAAGCATGTTCTTAATGGCATGCAAGAACAAGGTGTTAGTCGCTTGGTAGCTTTGTCTGCGGCGGGTGTTGGTGATAGCTGGTCAAAGATACCGTTGTTATCGAAGATTCTTTTTAAGACTCTATTGAAGAATATATTCGCAGATCATGTGACTCAAGAAGAGGCAATACTGCAAACAGATTTGGACTGGACGATTGTTCGTGCGGCGATTTTAAAAGACAAGCCAGCAACGAATCGCTTTGTGACAGACAATGCACTTAAAACCAGTGGTATTACCCGTGGTGATCTCGGTGTTTTCTTGGCGCAACAGGTGACTGATACGCGTTTTATCAAGCAGTCTATTTCTATTACCAACTAACTTTATTAGTCTCCACGTAGTGCTGCTGGCATTTCTGCTAAAAGAAAATTGAGCAGCGCTCGGGTTTTGGCAGGAATAAATTCCCGTTCGGGATAAACGGCGTATATCGGTAAACTGTCTCGCAGTTGGTAGTCTGGGAGTACTGTAACTAGAGTGCCGTTTTTTAACGTATCGCCTAGCAAGCCTTTTTCAGTCAACAGTACTCCAGTGTGTTCTAGGGCGGCGGATACTAAAGCTCCGGGGTCGTTGATGGAGAGAGGGCCAGAAACGGTAACGCTGTCCTCACTGCTGTCTTTGTCATTGGCAATAAAAGACCATTGGTTCATTGCCAGCTTTGTATTTCGGTAAAACAGACAGCTGTGTTGTAGTAGGTCCTGCGGTTTGTGTAACGGTGGTGCGTTGTGTAAATATTCAGGGCTGGCGCAAAGTATTCCTGCTAGGTCGCCTATCTTTCTGGCGATAAGTGTTGAGTCGGGTAAGTAACCAATCCGGATTGAGATATCCATGTTCTCAGCGACCATATCAACAAACCTATCCTCTAATTGCAGATTGATATTCACTTTGGGGTGAAGCTTAAGAAACTTAGCCAATAATGGTACGAGATGAATGCGTCCTTGAGCGCTGGCACAAGAAATATTGAGATTGCCTGCGATAATTTGTTGTGAATCTTCGCTGATGTGTTCGATTGTTTGCAAAGCGCGTTCGACTTTGTGAGCTTCTTTTAATACCTGTTCGCCGACTTCGGTAAGCACAATTTTTCGAGTTGTCCGGTTAAATAATCGTGATCCAATCTTACGTTCTAAAGCTGCCAGTTGCTTGCTGACAGATGAGCGGCTAATCCCTAACACCTGCGCAGCAGCGGACAAGCTACCGAGTTTATGGATGTGAGAAAACAGAACCAATCCCTGCATATTTTCGTTTTCTAGTGCCATTTTGCTGTCCACTGTTTCTAAATTGGAAACAATATAGTGGCTAATTGCTGTCTAATCAAGCAGGCTCGACGAGTGTAGTATTCGCGGCAATATTAATTAACAAACAAGGATATTTATGACAGATTTAATGAAAGCCGTACAAATCAATGAGTTTGGTGACAGAAGTGTTTTACAGCTTAATGAAATTGCAGTGCCTACCCCAAGTGAAAACGAAGTGCTGATTAAAATAAAGTCAACTTCGGTGAATCCAGTAGATTGGAAAATTCGCGAAGGTTACTTGCAGGGCATGCTTAACCATTCGTTGCCGTTGACTTTGGGTTGGGATGTCGCCGGTGAAATTGCAGCTGTTGGCTCGGCAGTGACAGACTTGAAAGTTGGTGATGCCGTTTATAGCAGACCCGATGTTGCCAAAAATGGTAGCTACGCAGAGTACATGACTGTTGCTGCAGATGAAGTGGCTATTAAGCCCAAATCGCTATCTTGGCAACAAGCCGCAGGGGTGCCATTGGCAGCACTAACCGCTTGGCAAACTGTTTACGATGCTGCGCAATTAAGCGCTGGCGAGCGTATTTTAATTCATGCTGGTTCTGGTGCGGTTGGACAGTTCGCTATTCAGTTGGCAAAACTGCGTGGTGCTTATGTTTACACAACGACTTCCGCTCGAAATAAAGAGCTAGTGCTTGGTCTGGGTGCAGATGAAGTGATTGACTACAAAACAGAAGATTTCTCTGAGTTGGCTGATCTCGATGTGGTGTTCGATACTATTGGTGGTGAAACTCAAGACAAGAGTTGGAAAACTTTGAAGAAAGGCGGACGTCTGCTTTCTATTACGCAAGCACCTGATGAAGCGATGGCCGCTGAACTTGGTGTTTCCTCAGCTTTTTGCTTTGTGTTGCCAAGTGCCGAGCAGCTAACTGAGTTAGCTGAATTGGCTGATGCAGGCAAATTAGTGGTGAATATTGATAGTGAGTTTTCGCTAGATCAAGTTGCACAGGCGCATGAGCGTAGTGAAACCGGTCGTGCACAAGGCAAGATCATCATCAACGTCTCTGAATAAGAATTTTGCACCTCAGAGAATGTTTGGTGATAAATAATCTCTGGGGTTATTTATAGCAGTTTAAGGATTTTATTATGTTAAAAAAATTATTCGGCCTTGCGCCAAAGTTAGAGTCAGACGGTTCGTTTTCTCCCTCGAAGTTAGCGTTAAAGTTGGCGACAGCGGGCAAGACGGATTTTGAAAATATTTCGTATAACAAGTATCAGGGAAAGCAATCAAAGATTTTGGTGATTTTTACTGAACAGAAAAATATGGAAATGAAAAATGGCAAATCGTTTTCTACAGGCAATCACCCAGTAGAGGCTCTAGTGCCAATGTTGCATCTGCAAAACGCGGGCTTTGAATTTGAGATAGCCACGCCAACGGGCAAGCCAGTGGTTTTTGAAATGTGGGCTTTCCCTGAGAAAGATGAGCAGGTAAAGCGAATATATAACCAATATAAAGCAAGCTTTAAACAACCTAAGAAACTGGAAGCATTTGTTGATGATTCATTGCAGAATGCAGACACTTATGCGGCCGTTTTTGTCCCTGGTGGCCATGGTGCAATGCTGGGTATTCCTAGCGATGAGAATGTCGGAAAAATACTGCGTTGGGCACATGAAAGTGATAAATATACCATCACACTTTGTCATGGGCCTGGTTCTCTCCTTAGCACTGCGTTGAATGATCAACCATTCCTTTATCAGGGTTACAATATGGCGGTGTTCCCAGACTCAGTTGACAATATGACGCCTAAGATTGGTTATTTGCCGGGATTAATGCCTTGGGGATTAAGCGAAAAGCTAAAAAGTTTGGGCGTTAATTTGATGAATAGCAAGTCCGATAAAACCGTCTGCCTAGACAGAAAGCTGATTACAGGTGCAAGTCCATTAGCAGCCAACGAGTTGGGTAAATTGGCAGCGCAAACCTTGCTAGCAGCACTGAAATAACTGCCTTATAGCTCATAAAGTAGCTAATGCAGAGATAGGTGACAAGGGTGACCTGTAATCTGTCTTAGCTGACTTTACGCTGACATTGTGTTGAGTTCGAATTAGTTTTTTGTCTGTGCTAAACGCTATGCCTATCAATCTATCCACTGGGGTGCTCTTGAGATGAAGTTATTGCAAAAACTCATTTTGTTATTGATGATAGCAATATCTGTTTATGGCTGTTCTCGTTCAAAGAGCGGTTCTGTTCAAGAAGAAGTAGCGGTTCACACGTATGTGAAAGACTTTGCCAACGTGCATTTGCTGGTGACGCCTTACGGAAACTTGCTAATAGAAACAGGACTGAGCGGTAATACTGAAGAAATCTTGCAGTGGCTCAGAGAAAAGGGAGTCGCTCCGGAAAACTTGAAAGCGGTGATTGTTACCCATGCACACTACGACCATGCTGGTGGTGCTAAGTATCTACAGCAAAAGTTCGGCGTGCCCATCGTGGCCGGTGCGCCAGATAGTTCTCAGTTATTACTTGGTGAAAATGGCAAATTATGTCCGACGGGTTTTGTTGCGAGTTGGATGGCTAAGAGTAGCGAGGGTACAAAATATCCATCAGTACAAGTAGATGTTGCTGTGGAAAAATCACTGTCTTTGGCTGAGATAACCGCAGAGCCTGAGCTTCCCGGCATGGTCTACTTATTGCCCGGTCATACCCCAGGTTCTATCGTAGTGGTTATCAATGAAATGGCATTTGTGGGCGATTTATTTCGTGGCAGTATGATTTTTAAATCGGCCGAAAGACATTTATTTATGTGTGATCTGAAGGATAATGATCAAGATATTCGTTACTTGCTAGAAGATATTGGTAAGGAGGTACAAACCTTTTTTCCCAGTCATTTTGGCCCAGTAACTAGAGAAGCGTTAGAAAATATGTAATTTGCTTTAGGAAGATATCTATCTGAGCTGACTAAGTGTTTGGTTTGGCGATTATTAAGCTTCTGAAATAGCTACTATACTTTGTTTGATTTTTGCTCTCACGGACTTTCTCGCTTGAAGAGTTACAAGCTTGAATAGCTTTGTTTTGGTCACTTTGCAATTTAATTGGTATTGTTTTTAGGTGAAACTATCTCCAATAAAACCAATTTAAGTGTCAATTATAATTCTGGCAACAGAGGTTTGCCTGCTGTATCTACTGTTATGGGTTTTACCCAATGAGCAGCGCTGACCGGAAGCGGTGTGTAGAGATGAGGGAATAACTCACCATCGTGTGAGGCTTCATAGCGTAAATCACCAGCAAGCGTGTCTGGATTCACCGCTATTAGTAATAGCCCTTGTTGGCCTTGAAAGTGACGTTGAAGGGTTGTGCTGACTTGATCTGCTTTTGAGAAATGAATAAAACCATCGTTGAAGTCTATTCCAGAGCCTTCAAACACTCCTTTATGCCGAGCTTCTATCCAGTCCCGCTCTGGGCAAATTTTATAGATCATTGCTATCTCCATTTAATTCGACAAGCGTTAATTGTCTATATGAAATCTTAAGATAGCAGAAATTTTGTAATTGGTTAACCAATTACAGACAATCGAGATCGACTATTTATTGGCTACACTTGGGAGGAAGTTATGTCGAGACGGAGCAAAGCAAAATGCAGGGGAGTTAGAATTACCGCCCCTGCATTTTGCTTGTTCTAAGCTTGATTAATAAGCGCTGTCTGGAAGCTCAGATTTGCGTCTGGAGACAAAATCTTTTAGACCATCATCAATGCCTTCATCTAAGCTGGGCGCAACGTCATCATATTGTTGTAAGGTTTTCTTCCAAAGTACATTAGCTCGCTGAGCTGCATCTAATGAGCCTTCAGATTCCCACTGCTCAAAGCTGTTGTTATCAGCAATGTTGCTGCGGTAAAACGCATTCTTGAAGTTAGCCTGTGTATGCGCGCAACCCAAAAAGTGCTGACCAGGGCCGACTTCTTTTAGTGCGTCAAGTGCTTGACCATTTTCACTGGTGTCGGTGCCGCCCATAAAGGTTTGCATCATTCCTGCTTGGTCGGCGTCCATCATGAATTTCTCATAGCTCATTACTAAGCCGCCTTCTAACCAGCCGGCAGTATGAAGCATGAAGTTTACTCCGCCTAACATTGCTGTTTGCAATGTGTTGGTAGCTTCATATGCCGCCTGCGCATCAGGTAGTTTGGAGGCACAGAGTCCACCGCCTGAGCGGAATGGAAGTTTTAAGCGACGCGCTAGTTGTGCGCAGGTATATAGTACCAATGAAGGCTCTGGAGTGCCAAAAGTTGGTGCGCCAGACTGCATAGAGATAGAGCTGGCGAAAGTGCCGAACACAACTGGGGCTCCTGGCTTTACTAGCTGGATAAAGGCTGCACCTGCTAAGACTTCTGCTAATATCTGGGCACAGGTTCCCATGATGGTGACCGGAGACATAGCGCCAGCGAGGATAAATGGTGAAATTACTGTTGCCTGATTGTTCCGTGCTAAGACTTCACCAGCGCCAAGCATAGTGTCATCAAATACCATTGGCGAGTTTGCATTGATCAAACTACTGGTAAAGGTCTTTGGCTCACCAGTTAATGGGTCTAGATAGTCATCCCCATAGAGTATTTTGAGCATATCAACAGTGTCTTGCGCTCGAGATGCAGCGGTAACAGATGCCATGAATGGCTTGTCGCTGTATTTAATATGACTATAAAGCATGTCAAGGTGACGCTTGGGTACGGGTACATCAACAGGTTCACAAATGGTGCCACCCGAGAAATGCAGACTTGGCGACATGTAAGCGAGTTTGACAAAATTTTGGAAATCTTTGATTTCGCCGTATCGTCTCCCCCCATCAAGATCTCTGACAAATGGCGAGCCGTAAGCTGGTACTAGAACCGTATTTTTACCGCCAATTTTAACCGTGCGATCAGCATTTCTAGCGTGATTGGTGTATTCGCTAGGGGCATTGTCCATAATAATTTTACGACACATGCCTTTGGGAAATCGCACGCGCTCGCCGTCAATGCTGGCGCCTGCTTCTTTAAACAGTTCTAGTGCGCGTGGATAGTCTCTAAACTCAATACCAATTTCTTCTAAAATAGTATCAGCGTTGCGCTCTAGAAGTTCTAGGGTTTCTTCGTTTTGCAGTTCATAGGTTGGTACATTACGAATGATATAAGGTGCGAGGCTTGCTGCTGAGCTAGCCGTAGCTTCGCGTTTACGTCCACCGCGTCGTCCTGATCGGCCAGTTGGGGCTTGGTCTGACATCGTTGTCTCCAATTGTAATCTGTGTTTTAACGATAGATGCAGGTGAAAGTATAGCTGCACAAATCATATGATATTTAAGTAAATATAGTATGACGCTAAAAGAACTATTAGCCTCGATTTGGGCGACATAAAACGAGTTTATAGCGACATGAGGTTGTTAGAGAGGTCAATAAATGCTGAGAAACTCAGTAGCTATTGCTGATTGAAATCTCAATATACTTGAAAAATATATTTATAATTTTTTAAGATACTGATATCTTAAATTAGATAATTCTGATGTTGTGGTTCATCACGATAAAGAATATTCTCATCAGAGAGTTGGTTTGTGTGGGGTTTGCATGTGGATTGAAAAAATGAAAAAACGATTGACTAGGGCTTGGGCCTTGATGTTGATCGTTATTTTTTTGCCTCAGCTTTCGATCTCAGAAATTACCATCAGGCTGAGTCATGTGGCGCCAAATAGTGGGCACCCTAAAGGCGATGCGGCTGTTTTATTGGCGAAGCGGGTTAATGAGGAGATGGTAGGCAAAGTCAATATGAAGGTGTATCCGAACGGATCGTTATTTGGCGATAATGTAGTGTTGGAAGAAATGCTTAAAGGCAATGTTGAAATGGCAATCCCTTCCTTGTCTCAATTAGAATCTTATACGACAAAGTTTCGAGTTTTTGATTTGCCCTTTCTTTTTAAAAATATTGAGATCGTAGATACTTTCCAGAAATCACAGACAGGACAAGAGCTTTTAAAGTCTATGGAGAGCAAAGGTCTTATTGGTTTGCAGTTTTGGCATAACGGCATGAAGCAGATTTCCGCAAATAAACCGATTTCTTTGCCTAAGGATGTTGAAGGGCTGCGATTTAGAATACAGCCGTCTGAGGTGATAAAGGCTCAATTTTCAGCGTTAGGTGCGACGTCAAAGGTAATACCGTACAACAAAGTTTTTGACTCGCTTAGAAGTGGTGAGGTAGATGGTCAGGAAAATACTTGGTCCAATATCTACACTAAGAAGTTTCATATTACTCAAGATGGCATCACTGAGTCGAATCATGGAGTGCTAGATTATATTGTAGTGACATCGGTAGATTTCTGGCATGGCTTGCCTGAGGATATACGCGAACAATTGTCGACTATATTGGCGGAGGTTACGGAGGAGAGTAATGGCAAGTCTTTGTCCAGCAATCAGGAGAGTCGGCAAAATATTCTTGATGCTGGTGTAGAAATTAGAGAGCTGACTGAA
>CAKMZF010000004.1:32507-46192 GCA_929200405.1 uncultured Gammaproteobacteria bacterium
GGCAGATAAGAAATTGCTAGCATATAGGTTACATTTAAGTAATATATATCCATACATTTGCGGTGGTCTTGAAAGCGGGTTCTGAGAGTGTGTATAAATACGTCTTTACATCTTTCGAATTAAATTGGTGAATCAACCTCATGCAGTTGCTATGTTTTATGCGCCGTAGATGCGGTGTAAATAGCGCACTCAGGCAATGCCAAGACGGTGCGCTATTTATAACTTATATAATGATTAGGAGTCTTAAATGAAATATCCCTTTAGTAAAATAATGACAGCGATGCTGGTCGGTGCATGCCTGAGTGGTGCTGCGCATGCACAAAAGACATTAGTCTATTGTTCAGAGGCTAGCCCAGAGAACTTTAGCCCAAACCAAACAACCGCAGGAACGACCTTAGATGCTGCTGCTAGAAATATCTTTGAACGTCTCGTTGAGTTTAAATTGGGTACAACAGAAATTATTCCTGGACTAGCGGAGAGCTGGGAAGTGTCTGATGATAAGCTGGAATATACTTTTAAATTGCGTTCAGGTGTTAAGCTGCATGCAACCAAAGACTTCACTCCGTCGCGAGATCTAAATGCTGATGATGTACTTTACAGTTTTAATCGCCAGTGGAAAGAAGATCATGTAGATCATAAGCTGGGCGGCGGTACTTATGAATACTTCCAAGGTATGGATATGCCTGCTTTGTTAAAAGACATTGTTAAAGTAGACGATATGACGGTTAAGTTCGTTCTTAACAAGCCAGAAGCGCCATTCCTAGCCAATATGGCGATGGGTTTTGCGTCAATTATGTCTGCCGAATATGCAGAGACTATGCGTGCCGCTGGTAAGGAAGATAAAATCGATCAGCTTCCTGTGGGCACAGGTCCATTCCAGTTGGTTAATTATCAAAAAGATGCTGTGATTCGTTATAAGGCACATCCAGATTACTGGCGTGGTAAGTCTAAACTAGATAATTTGATATTTGCAATTACCCCTGATGCATCTGTGCGTTACGCAAAGTTAAAAGCGGGTGAGTGTCATGTTATGCCATATCCAAACCCTGCTGATGTAGAGGCGATGAAAGCTGATGAGAGCATTACTATGCAAGAGTCACAGGGGCTTAACGTGGGCTATTTGGCCTTCAATACTGCCAAGAAGCCTTTTGATGATAAGCGCGTTCGCCAAGCATTGAACATGGCAATTAACAAGCAGTCAATTATTGATGCTGTGTTTTTAGGTTCAGGCCAGATTGCCAAAAACCCTATTCCACCGACTATGTGGTCATATAATGACGCGGTAACAGATTATAATTATGATCCAGAAGCAGCTAAAGCATTGTTGGCAGAAGCTGGCGTTGAGAACTTAAAGACGAATATATGGGCGATGCCTGTTCAGCGTCCTTATAACCCAGACGCGCGCCGTATGGCTGAGTTAATGCAGGCCGATTTGGCCAAAGTTGGCGTTGAGGCTGAAATTGTGAGCTATGAGTGGGGTGAGTACCTTAAGCGTAGTAAAGCTGGTGAGCATGACATGGTATTGCTTGGCTGGACTGGTGATAACGGTGATCCAGATAACTTCTTGAATGTATTGCTTGGCTGTTCTGCCGTTGGCGGTGGTAACCGTGCGCAGTGGTGTCATAAGCCATTTGATGATCTGTTGCAGCAAGCTAAAGCAGTAACCGATATTGGCGAGCGCACAAAGCTTTATGAGCAGGCGCAGGTGATTTTTAAAGAGGAAGCGCCTTGGGCGACTATCGCGCACTCTCTAGTATTTATGCCAATGCGTAAAGAAGTTAAGAACTATGTCATGGATCCTCTGGGTGGGCATGTGTTCTACGATTTAGATTTAGAAGATTAATTATCTCTTGATTCTATAAAGTGCAATCAGGCAGCTTCGGCTGCCTGATTGCTATAAGTATAAAACCAATAAACTATTCCCTATGTTGCTATATCTATTTAAACGGATGGCTGTTTTCATCCCTACTTTCTTTGGCATTACCTTGTTAACCTTCGCCATGATTCGCTTGATACCAGGAGATCCTATTGAGCTAATGGCTGGTGAGAGGGGAATTGACCCAGAAAGACATGCGATATTGCGGGCAGAAATGGGGCTGGATGATCCGATAGTGTTTCAATATTTGAATTATATCGGGGATGTGTTGCAGGGAGATCTAGGGGTTTCTGTTGTGACTAAGACGCCGGTGTTGGATGAGTTCTTAGCATTGTTTCCAGCAACGGTGGAGTTGTCGTTTTTTGCGATAATTTTTGCATTGTCTATAGGTTTGCCTTTAGGGATTATCGCTGCTCTGCGACGTGGCTCAATGATTGATTACACAACTATGGGTATTTCGTTGACTGGTTATTCTATGCCGGTTTTTTGGTGGGCTTTAATTTTGATGATGGTGTTTTCCGTAACTTTGGGTTGGACGCCAGTTTCTGGGCGAATATCATTTCTCTATTATGTGGAACCAGTGACAGGCTTTTTGCTGATAGATACATGGCTGGAAGGCAATTGGGCGGCATTTAAATCTGCACTATGGCATCTGGTCTTGCCTGCGACGGCATTGGGAACCATTCCGATGGCGGTTATTGCGAGAATGACGCGTTCCTCAATGTTAGAGGTGTTGGGGGAAGACTATATCCGTACTGCAAGAGCGAAAGGCTTGAGCTCGTGGCGAGTAGTGATGATTCACGGTTTGCGCAATGCGATGATTCCGTTGATAACGGTGATTGGTTTACAGGTTGGTGTGTTGTTGGCGGGGGCAATATTAACAGAGACCATGTTTAGTTGGCCCGGTATCGGTAAGTGGTTGATTGAGTCGGTAAGACGAAGAGATTACCCATCTTTGCAAGGTGGTGTCCTACTTATATCCGCAGTGGTGATTATTGTGAACTTGATTGTAGATGTGCTTTATGGCGTCTTTAATCCTCGAATTAGGAAGCAATAATGACTGAGATAACTTCAAAAACAGACGGAGAGAATCCGCAGATGACAACAGAACAGACAGATAGCGGTGCAGTAGTGGCAAGTACCGAAGTGGTTAATAACTATCCGCATCCCATAGTGGAATTTTGGCAGTATTTTCGTGCCAATAAAGGTGCTGTGTTCGGCTTGGTTGTATTGGTTTTGCTTGTTTTAATGGCGATTTTTGCTCCACTACTTGCGCCGCATCCGCCTAATGAGCAATATCGTGACGCGCTGTTGATGCCTCCTGCATGGGCAGAGCAGGGTTCTATGTTGTATCCCTTAGGTACCGACGATTTAGGTCGCGATCTGTTGTCCAGAATTATGTATGGTGCCCAAGTCTCACTGACTACTGGCTCAATGGTTGTGGTGCTGGCGGTGTCATTTGGCATATTACTGGGCTTGTTGGCGGGGTATTTTAGAGGTTTGGTGGATATTGTTATCACCCGTCTTATGGATGTTATGCTTGCGGTTCCTAGTCTGCTATCAGCTATCGTTATTGTGGCGATTTTGGGGCCAAGTTTGCTTAACGCGGCATTAGCGGTCGTTATAACACAGTTGCCTCATTTTGTGCGTTTGACACGTTCTTCAGTGATATCTGAAATGCCTAAGCCATATGTAACAGCCTCACAAGTTGCGGGTGCTAGTCACCTGCGGTTGATGTTTAATACTATTCTGCCGAACTGTCTCGCGCCCTTAATTGTTCAGGCAACCTTGGGGATATCTACGGCAATTCTGGATCTCGCAGCGTTAGGCTTCTTGGGTATGGGTGCTCAACCACCAACACCGGAGTGGGGTACTATGCTATCGGGGTCGTTGCAGTTTATGCAGAGAGCGCCATGGATGGTGACTTTCCCAGGACTGTTTATATTGATAACAGTGCTATGTTTTAACCTGATGGGCGATGGGCTGCGTGATGCGCTAGATCCGAAGCTAAAGCGCTAGTAGGAGAGAAGATATGACTAATCCATTGTTGCATATTGAAGATCTGAGTGTTCAATTCGGTAGCTTTACTGCGGTTGAAAATCTCTCTCTTAAACTTGAGTTGGGCGAAATTTTAGGCATTGTTGGGGAGTCTGGCTCTGGTAAATCCGTTACCATGTTGGCGTTGATGGGACTGATTGCTTACCCCGGCAAAATTACCGCCAAAAAGCTTGAGTTTAACGGCAAAGACCTGTTAAGTATATCGGCAAAAGAACGTCGTAGTTTAATTGGCAAAGATATGTCGATGATATTTCAAGAGCCGATGACATCGCTTAACCCATCTTATACAGTTGGCTTTCAAATTTCTGAGGCGCTTAAAGTTCACGAAGGCGGTAGTCGGCGTGCTCGATATAAGCGCTGTGTTGAGCTGTTAGAGCAAGTCGGCATTCCTGATCCAACCAAACGGCTGAAGGCCTTTCCGCATCAGCTATCAGGAGGTATGTGTCAGCGTATTATGATTGCGATGGCGATTGCTTGTAATCCTAAATTATTGATTGCTGATGAGCCAACTACAGCGCTGGATGTGACTATACAGGCGCAGATTATCGAGCTATTGCAGTCTTTGCAGCGTGACCAAGGTATGACATTGATTATGATTACCCATGATATGGGCGTGGTAGCGCAATGTGCGGATAGAGTGAATGTTATGTATGCTGGGCAATTGGTAGAAGACCGAGCAGCTGAAAAGCTATTTTCCGAGCCAAACCATCCATATACATCGGCTTTACTTTCTGCATTGCCAGAGCGCTCAAAAGGGAAAAATCGCCTGCCAACGATACCAGGTATTGTTCCTGGGCCATTGGATAGGCCTGTTGGTTGTTTGTTTTCGCCAAGGTGTTTTGCGGTTCAGGAGCAGTGTAGCGGTAATCGCCCGCCGTTAGAGCTGGATAGTGATGGTGCGACAAGGTGCTTTTACCCATTGAGAGCCGAGGTTATAAAGTCAACAGAATTAAAGAGTGAGATAGAAGGCGTGGATCATCAGCATGATCTAGAAAAAACCGAGGGATGGGCATGAGCATACTACAAGCGGATAATCTCAAGCGGTTTTATACAGTTAAAACGGGGTTAAATCAGAAAACGACTGTGAAAGCGCTAAATGGTGCCAGCTTTTCTCTAGAGGCAGGCAAAACGCTAGCTGTGGTTGGTGAGTCTGGTTGTGGAAAATCAACGCTGGCAAGGTTATTAACTTTTATTGAAGAACCGACAGAAGGCAATATGGTAGTCGGTGGTCAGTCTCTGGCAGATATGAGTGACTCAACGATCAAGGAAATGCGTCAGCAAGTACAGATGGTATTTCAAGATCCTTACGGCTCTCTTAATCCTCGAAAAACAGTCGGCTCTATTTTGGAAGAGCCATTGATTATTAATCGGCAGATGTCGGCATCTGAGCGTCGGAAAAAAGTCGCTGCCATGCTTGAAAAAGTTGGGCTGCGGGCTGAGCATGTTCGCCGCTATCCGCATATGTTCTCCGGAGGGCAGAGGCAACGGATTGCGATTGCTAGAGCGATGATGTTAGAGCCGAAGATTATTGTGGCAGATGAGCCGGTATCTGCGTTAGATGTCTCTATTCAGGCGCAAGTGTTGAACCTGATGATGGACTTGCAGGCGGAGACAGGTGTTTCCTATGTCTTTATCTCTCATGGGTTAAGCGTGGTAGAGCATATTGCTGATAATGTGATGGTGATGTATTTTGGGCATCCGGTAGAGGTAGCTCCTAAAGCGCAACTGTTTACAGATCCTAAGCATCCTTATACACAGGCATTGTTAAGTGCTACGCCGTTTGTGGACCCGACTTATCGTGCTAAACAGATCAAAATTAGTGGAGAATTACCTTCGCCATTGAATCCGCCTAGTGGTTGTGCATTTCACAAGCGTTGTCCGTTAGCTACGGCAAGTTGTCGAGAGCAATCGCCTGAATTGCGAGCATTAAAAGATGGTCGTCAAATTGCTTGCTTTGAGGCTGCTGATTTTTAAGCTTATTTCCTTCTAAATCTATTTAATGCCACTCAAAGTATTAATTTGACCTGAATTGTTAATTTAACTGAGTGGCAAATTCCTTGTCAATGACGTTAGTATTCAGTAGCATGCCGTTTAAATTTTAAAAATTGACGGCATGGCATCATTCTGTGACGTATTTAACTTATATGATGAATGGCTCAATTGATACGATTTGCTCGCGAGAGAATGGTATTTTTAATCAATTTAGGAATCATGGTAGAGAGTAAAAAATGAAAATATTGGTCGGCGTTAAGCGCGTTATTGATTATAACGTCAGTATTCGAGTCAAAAGTGATGGCTCGGGTGTTGAGAAAGATGGCGTAAAGATGAGCATGAACCCGTTCGACGAGATTGCTGTTGAACAGGCTTTAAAAATCAAAGAAGCAGGCGGCGCTGACGAAGTAATCGCTGTTTCTATTGGTCCTGCTAAAGCAGAGGATACTTTGCGTACAGCTTTAGCGATGGGTGCAGATCGCGCTATATTGGTCGAGAGCACTGATGAGGTGGAGCCGCTTGCAGTTGCTAAAATTCTCAAAGCAGTTGCCGAGCAAGAGTCAGTAGATATGGTTCTGGTTGGAAAGCAGGCGATTGATGACGATAGCAACCAAACAGGTCAAATGTTATCTGCATTATTGAACTGGTCTCAGGGCACATTTATTTCTGAAATGGAAATCAAAGATGGTGCAGTTGCTTTGACTCGTGAGATCGATGGTGGTTTAGAAGATATAAGTGTTAAGTTGCCAACTGTATTGACAGTGGATTTGCGCTTAAATGAACCGCGTTATGCATCACTGCCAAATATCATGAAAGCTAAGAAGAAGCCTTTAGATAAGGTAACAGCGGATAGCTTGGGTGTGGATACTGCGCCTCGATTAAGTGTTGTGAATGTTGTTGAGCCGCCTACTCGTGAGGCTGGTATTGTAGTTTCATCTGTGGCTGAACTGGCCGAAAAAATTAATGCAGCAAGAGGGTAATAACATGAGTGTATTAGTTATAGCAGACCATGATAATAAAGAGATTTCACCGGCAACGCTAAATACGGTTGCTGCAGCCAGTCAGATTGGTGGTGATGTTGTGGTTGCGGTGCTTGGTTCGGGCTGTGACACGGCGGCTAACGCAGCGGCTGCGATCGTTGGGGTTAGTAAAGTGCTTAAGGTGGATAATGCTGCATTGGCAAGTGGTTTGGCAGAAAACGTTGCTCCAGTAATTGTTTCTTTAGCGGCAGACTATAGTCATGTTTTAGCGCCAGCTAGCACCTATGGTAAGAATGTGTTGCCAAGAGCGGCGGCATTGTTAGATGTGCAGCAAATATCTGAAATTAGCGGCGTGGTAGATGCGGATACTTTTGAGCGTCCTATCTATGCTGGCAATGCCATCGCTACCGTTAAGTCTAGCGATGCAGTTAAATTAATTACAGTTAGAGCTACTAAGTTTGATGCTGCGGCAGATCAAGGTGGCTCGGCTAGTGTGGAGGCTGTTGAGTTAGGGGCTGATGCTGGTTTATCAAGCTTTGTTGCTGTTCATGAGACTAAGTCAGATCGCCCTGAATTGACTTCAGCAGGTGTAGTTGTTTCTGGTGGTCGTGGTATGGCAGCCAAAGAAAACTTTGCTCTCCTTGATGCGCTTGCAGATAAACTGGGTGCTGCTGTTGGTGCTTCACGTGCTGCGGTAGACTCGGGTTATGCGCCGAATGATTATCAGGTTGGTCAAACCGGTAAAGTGGTAGCGCCAGATGTCTATATTGCTATCGGTATTTCCGGCGCAATCCAGCATTTAGCGGGCATGAAGGATAGCAAAACGATTGTGGCTATTAATACTGATCCAGAAGCGCCTATTTTTCAGGTGGCTGATTATGGTTTAGTGGCAGATTTGTTTGATGCTGTGCCTGAATTAACTGAGGCGCTATAACTTTTATAGTTTATCAATGTAGCCCAATAAAAAACCGCCGCAAGGCGGTTTTTTATTGGTAAATTTTCTAAGTTTCTGCGCTTCGATGCTTAACGAATCCTAAAACGGTAGTACAATTAAGCATACATTTTCACATTGGTTAATTTAAGGATAGTTATGTCATCTTCAATATCTGATATTCAGGCGCAGTATGATGCTTTGAAAAAACGTGAACTGAGTTTAGATTTAACGCGCGGTAAACCCTCTGCTGAGCAGCTGTCATTGAGTGAAGATATGTTGGCGATATCTGTGGATGAGTTATTGGCTGGCAATGAAGATTTGCGCAACTATGGCGGCTTGGATGGGTTGCCTGCTTGTAAAGCTTTGGGTGCTATGCTGCTAGATGTGCCAATAGATAATGTGCTAGTTGGTGGTAATGCTTCGCTGACTTTAATGTACCACACTATTTTAACAGGATGGTTGCATGGTTTTTCAGGTGAACCTTCATGGTCTGCTCAGCAGGAGCAGGGCGCAAAAATTAAGTTCCTATGCCCAGTTCCAGGCTATGACAGGCATTTTTCAATCACTGAATCTTTTGGCATAGAGATGTTAAGCGTGCCTATGAATGCTGATGGGCCAGATATGAATGTGGTTGAAGATATGATCGCTAAAGATTCTGGCATAAAAGGCATGTGGTGTGTTCCAAAGTACTCCAATCCCACAGGCTGTATTTATAGTGAGCGAGTGGTAAATAGGCTGGCGTCTTTGGGTAAAATTATTGAGAAAGATTTTAGAATTATGTATGACAATGCTTATGCTGTACATGATTTGCAATTTCCAGCAGCGTCATTAGCTAGCATGTGGCAAGCGGCAGATGAGGCCGGCTATGCTGACACGGTTATTCAGTTTGCTTCTACCTCAAAAGTGACTCTAGCAGGTGCAGGGGTTTCTTTTATCGGTGCCAGTGATAATAACTTGTCCAGTTTGAAGAAACATTTGGGTGTGGTAACTATTGGCCCTGACAAACTAAACCAAGCAAGGCATACGCATTGGTTGCCAGATCAGGCGGCACTAACAAGTCTTATGCAGAAGCATGCTGAGATATTAAAGCCTAAGTTTGAAATGGTGTTGGATAAACTGGAGCAGGGTTTTGCAGGTGAAGATTTTGCAAGCTGGGAGAAGGCTGATGGGGGATACTTTGTTTCTGTCTATGTTAAGCCGGGTTGTGCGTCTAAGGTAGTTAAGCTCTGTTCAGAGGCTGGTGTTAAATTAACCGGTGCGGGTGCGGCATACCCGCTTGGGAACGATCCGCAGGATTCGCATATCCGTTTAGCGCCGTCTTTCCCGTTAGTTGAAGATTTGAATGTGGCGATGGATGTCTTTGTGGCAGCAGTGAAGCTTGCTACACTACAGAATGCATAAGATATTATAACTTAATTTGGAGTTGCAATGAGCGTTGAATTTATTCCTAAGTATTGGGAGATTGAAGGTCCTGATCAGAGTTTCTATCGAGCGGCTAAGGCACGTTTGCAACATACAGTAATCAGACCAGATGAAATGGGAGTGATGACGGATCTTGCGCCGTGGTTGGCGATGATTCAGAGAGCTGAATCGCCGGAGATAAAAAAACCGACGGCGGTCATATTTGCCGCAGATCATGGTTTGATAAGTGAGGGCGGCAATGATGATGACATGCCATCCACTAAAGATTTGTTTTTGGAAATGATTAAAGGTAATTCTTCTGCACATGCTAGTGCGCGAGCAATGTCAGCGGATATCGAGCTAGTAGATGCAGGTATTGTTGGTGATTTGTTTGAATCAGAAGGCAGTGAGTTCGAGCTAGCAGAGGGTTGGCATGATGCCAAAATAGCAGATGGTACCAGCAATAGTATTCGTGGTGCGGCTATGGGAATGTCTCAAATAAATGAGGCATTTGCTTTTGCTGAGCGATTGGTTGATGATCTTTATCAGTCTGGATGCAATACTATTATTCCCACAGGGATGGGTGTGGGCAGTGCCTCTAGTGCTGCGCTGATTGCGGCCAACTTGAGCAATATTGAAGTAGACCGATTTATAGATCAAGATATTGGCGGTGATGATATGGTTCATTATCGCAAGCGAACGATTTTGCGCAAAGCAATCGAAAGAATCACAGACCAAAGAGGTTTGAGTCTTGACCCATTGAGCTTACTGGGTGAATACGGTGGCTTTGAGATCGCTATGATTACGGGCGCTATGCTGAGTGCTGCTGAGCGTGGCATGGTTGTAGTGATTGATGGGTTTATATCTACCGCGGCGTTTCAATTAGCTAAAGCATTAAACCAGAATGTTTTATACTATTGCGTAGCCAGTCAGCGTCAAAAAGGACATGCTCATCAAGTTCTGTTGCAAAAGCTATCGGCAACGCCATTAATCACGCTGGGCTTAGCGCATAGTCCAGCTGTAGGTGGGCTGTTGTCACTGAGCGTTATTAGGTCGGCAGCAGAGCTGTTGAAAGTAGAGGTGGCGCCTTTTCTAGCAAATAAAATAGCCGAAGAAGAGGCGATGGCTGCTAGAATGACAGGCGAAAAGCATTCTGCTGCTGAGAGTGATGTTTCTGTTGCAGCCGATGAGGTAAGTTCAGAGGTGTCGCCTCCGTCTGGCTTGCAAAGACAGAGCGCAGACTAAGCTGATATTATGGAAGCATAAGTTTTAATTATTATCTAATCACATTACGTATCTGAGTAAAAATGAATACATTTGTTCAATTGCTGGCAGAAAAGCCGTATCTTCTGGCAGATGGGGCAACGGGCACTAATTTGTTTGAAATGGGCCTTCAAACTGGAGATTCACCAGAGTTTTGGAATGTAGATTATCCAGCTAGAATAGCTGAACACTATCGACGATTTGTTGAGGCAGGTAGTGATATTATTTTAACTAATACTTTTGGTGGAAATGCGTATCGTTTAAGGCTGCATGGCGGTGCTGATCGGGTTGCTGAGTTAAATGCAGCAGCAGTAACCATAGCTAAGCAAGTGATTGCAGACTCAGGTCGTACAGTGGCAATAGCAGGAAGTATAGGGCCGACGGGAGAAATATTGGAGCCGAATGGGGCTGTAACAATAGCAGAGGCTGCAGAGGCTTTTAGAGAACAAGCGACGGCGCTTCAAGAAGCGGGTGTTGATGTCTTATGGGCTGAGACTCTTTCTTCTAAAGAAGAGCTTGACGCAGTGACATTAGCTTGCAGAGATTTTGATTTGCCGCTAGTGACA
This sequence comes from uncultured Gammaproteobacteria bacterium, assembly GCA_929200405.1. Classification (GTDB taxonomy): domain Bacteria; phylum Pseudomonadota; class Gammaproteobacteria; order Cardiobacteriales; family CAKMZF01; genus CAKMZF01. Next base: position 43,578 of record CAKMZF010000004.1, read on the forward strand.
ACGATGAGTTTTGATACCAATGGCCGAACAATGATGGGCGTTACGCCTTCTGAATTTGTTGCAATATCCTCAGCAGACGAGAGGAAGCAACATGGCTGTGGCACTAACTGTGGTGTCGGGGCGTCAGAGGTTGTGGCTGCAATTGCGGTGATGTCAGCTCAACATGCCGAAGGCTGCCCGCCGTTGATCGCTAAGGCGAATTGCGGTATTCCAGAATGGGTGGATGGTGCGATAGTCTATAATGGTACGTTGGAGATAATGAGTGAGTATGTGCAGCTAGCACTAGATGCAGGAGCACGTATTGTGGGTGGTTGCTGTGGCACGACTCCAGCGCATGTGAAAGCGATGCGTGAAGTGATGGATAATTATGTGCCGAGGCAAAAGCCTACTCAAGAGCAAATAGAGTCTGTGTTGGGTGAAATTTCTCTAGGGGCTAGAGCCCAGCTAGCTGGCGATAATTCAATAGAAGCTGGTTCTGTCAGCGGCAAAGGCAAAAGAGTTCGCAGAAGATCTCGATAAATTTTTGTCTATATTGGCACTTTTTCAGATATGAAAAGGTAACATTGCAATCATCCTTTTTTATTATTCTCTATGGTTAGTGAAAAGCAGTCATTAAGCTTGTGAAAAATCTACCAAACAAAGCGTGTTTTTAAGCATTGTTTCATTTTGCTAATAGCTATTCATGCTATAATCAGGCGATTTTTAATTTCACAGTTTCATAAACTTAATCACTTAAACGGAGCATTTCTTAATGGCTATCGAAAGAACTTTTTCAATTGTAAAACCAGACGCAGTAGCAGCAAACAATATTGGTAAAATTTACCAACGTTTTGAAGATGCTGGTCTTAAAATCGTTGCCTCAAAAATGGTACATCTATCTCAAGAGAGAGCAGAGGGTTTTTATGCTGTGCATAAAGAGCGCCCTTTCTTTGCAGATCTTGTGAAGTTTATGGTTTCTGGTCCGGTTATGGTTCAGGTACTTGAAGGTGAAGATGCGATTAAGAGAAATCGTGAAGTCATGGGGGCAACCAATCCTGCTGATGCAGCGCCGGGTACTATTCGTGCTGACTTTGCGAGCAGCATTGATGAAAACGCAGTTCATGGTTCAGATGCGCCCGAGACTGCGGCAGAAGAAATTGCATATTTCTTTAGCGATTCTGAAATCTGCCCACGTACTCGTTAATCGAGGTCAGCTTACAGTAGTTATTGCTGTATGGGGTTAGCATCGAAATGACAGAAACAGCCAAGCAGATAAATTTATTTGATTTGAATCGTGACGATTTGGTTGCGTGGTTTGCCAGTATTGGCGAACCACGCTTTCGAGCGGAACAGTTGATGAAATGGATATATCACGAAGGCGTTACTGATTTCGATGTGATGACTAATCTAAGCAAATCACTTAGAGCAAAATTGACAGAGCTGGCTAGCTGTAGTGTGCCTAAAACGCTGTCTCATCAAAGCTCTACAGATGGTACCAAAAAATGGTTAGTAGAGCTTGAGACTGGTAACTGTATAGAGACGGTTTTTATTCCCGAAGAAGATCGTGGAACGCTATGTATTTCCTCTCAAGTCGGCTGTATTTTAGATTGCAGTTTTTGTGCCACAGGGAAGCAGGGGTTTAATAGAAATCTGACGACAGCAGAGATTGTATCTCAGGTCTGGATTGCGCATCATGCTTTAGGAGGGGGTAAATCTGGCGAAAGGCGTCTAACCAATATTGTTTTTATGGGAATGGGCGAGCCGCTTTATAACTTTAAAAACGTAATGAAAGCGATTGATGTCTTGCTGGACGATCTTGGGTTCGGTCTCTCTAAGAGACGAGTGACGTTAAGTACCTCAGGTGTTGTACCAAATTTATATGATATGGCTGAGCAAAAAGATGTTGCTCTGGCAGTTTCTTTGCATGCGCCCAATGATCCGTTAAGAGATGTGTTGGTGCCGCTGAATCAGCGTTATCCAATAGCGGACTTAATGGAAGCCTGTCGATACTACTTACAAAAACAAGGCGCGCGTTTTAGAGTTACTTGGGAATATGTAATGATTGATGATGTTAACGATTCTCCAGAGTTGGCTAGAGAGCTAGGAAGATTGTTGAAATCTATCCCGTCAAAAATTAATTTGATTCCATTTAATCCTTTTCCTGGTTCTAATTATCAAACGTCTTCTAAGGACAAAATAGACCTTTTCCGTGACATACTCATTCGAGAGTTCGGTATTATGACGGTGACTAGAAAAACAAGGGGAGATGATATTGCCGCTGCTTGTGGGCAATTGGCTGGACAGGTTCAAGATAAAGTTAACCGTACCATATACAATGTGGCTTCTTAGTGTTTAGGAATGTTTAAAGGCCTAGAGAAATATGAGTAACTCAGTCACCCGCTTTTGGATATTCTTATTTGCCATAGTGATGGTGAGTGGCTGTGTGCAGACTTCAGTTGCCAAGTCGTCAGTGGGGCGGGAAAATATAGCAGCGAAGGCAAATTTTGATTTGGCAATTGGTTATATCTCTAAGAATAAATTTATAGAAGCTGAAGAGAAATTAAAAAAAGCGATTGGATTCAAGCCTAACTACTACGAGGCATATAATGCACTTGGGGTAATATATGAAGAATCCT
>CAKMZF010000005.1:0-37115 GCA_929200405.1 uncultured Gammaproteobacteria bacterium
AGTTAGCGACAATAGGCGCAGGATCTACCGTCACCGGCAACATAGAAGCTGGTGGACTTACATTGAGCCGCTCGCCTAGCAAACATCTGTCAAAGTGGCAGCGCCCAGCTAAGAAGCAAAAGTCGTGAGCCTAGATCCTTCCCTACTGCTTGATGGATTAAACGACGCCCAGCGCGAAGCCGTTGCGGCACCATTACAGCCGATACGTGTTCTCGCAGGCGCTGGCAGTGGCAAAACACGAGTTTTAGTACAGCGTATTGCATGGTTGCTAAGTATAGAAGGCGCTTCGCCTTATAATATTCTTGCGGTAACATTTACCAATAAAGCAGCGATGGAAATGCGCGATCGCGTTCAACGATTGCTTAACCAACCCGTTGATAACTTCTGGATTGGCACATTTCATGGAATCACCCATAAGCTTTTGCGGATTCACCATGAAGAGGCCAAGCTCCCTAAGACTTTTCAAATTTTAGATTCAGATGATCAACTGCGCACTATCAAGCGAGTCATGCGGGCAATGGGTGTCGATGATAAACGTTATACCCCACGCAGTGCCCAGCACTTTATCAACGGTCATAAAGATGAAGGTCGTCGTCCAAAAGATATTCCGCTTAAATCGCATGACCCAAATTTACAGGTATGGTTAAGTCTTTACACGGCTTATGAAGCAGCATGTCAACAAACTGGCGCTGTAGATTTCGCAGAATTGCTGCTGAGAACCGTTGAGCTATTAGACCAAAACCCAGATATTCAAAAGCATTATCAGCAGCGGTTTCAGCATATATTAGTAGACGAGTTTCAAGACACCAATTCTATTCAATATCGTTTAATCAAACTGTTAAGCGGACAGCAAGGCAGTGTTTTTATCGTTGGTGATGACGACCAATCGATCTACGGCTGGCGCGGTGCTAAAATTGAGAATATACATGCCTTTCAAGAGGATTATCAAGACACTGAAACTGTCCGTTTAGAGCAAAACTATCGCTCCTCAGGCAATATATTAAAAGCCGCTAATGCAGTTATTGATAATAATGTTCAGCGACTTGGAAAAAACTTGTGGACCGCAGATGGCGATGGTGAGCCAATTGTGCTCTACGCCGCTAGGAATGATTTAGAAGAGGCGCGCTTTGTTGCTGAAAAAGTGCAACTCTGGGTCAATGCCGGAAATCAACGTAGTGATATCGCGATATTATACCGCTCAAATGCCCAATCCCGTGCCTTTGAAGAAGTCCTTATTGCCATGCAAATCCCCTATCGAGTTTACGGTGGACTGAGGTTCTTTGAAAGAGCGGAGATTAAAGACTCGCTAGCTTATCTGCGCTTAGCTACTCATCAAGATGATGACACAGCATTTGACCGAGTAATTAATACCCCAACCCGAGGACTTGGCGAGAAGTCTGTTGATACTATTAGAGTCTACGCAAAAGACAACCAATGCTCGCTATGGCAAGCATCTGTGCATTTATTACAAGCTGATGGCTTAAGCAAGCGTGCCGATACCTCTCTACGGGCATTTTTAGAGTTAATTTTAAATCTGCAAAAAGAAATACATAGCACTCAGAAATTAGCGGATGTAATCGATTTGATCAATCAGAAATCCGGTATTCTCACCATGTACAAAGACAGCAAAGATCCGCGTGCCGAAGACCGAGTGGAAAACTTAGAGGAACTGATTAACGCAGCCGCGAGCTTTCACACTGAGCAAGGTCTAGATATGGAACCTCCCATCGTAGAATTTCTTGCCAATGCTGCTCTAGAAGCAGGCGAAGGGCAATCTTCACAGTGGGACGATTGTGTGCAATTAATGACTTTACACTCTGCCAAAGGGCTAGAGTTCCCTGTAGTCTTTCTCGTTGGTGTAGAAGAAGGACTCTTCCCTTCTCAACGTAGTGAATCTGACCCTGAAAGGCTTGAGGAAGAGCGTCGGCTTGCCTATGTAGGGATAACCAGAGCTATGGAACAATTGGTCATCAGTTACACAGAAAAGCGTTATGTCCATGGCAAAGAGTCTTACCCATTACCATCTCGTTTTATTAATGAAATTCCCGATGATCTGATGGTTGCTGTACGGCCGACAGCCAGTTACCATCAACCCAGATCACCAAGCTACGCTCCAGAGCCCTCGCCTGCGTTAAATGGTATTTCCAAAGGCACTTATGTTGAACACCCTAATTTTGGCGCTGGTGTGGTGCAAAAAATCGAAGGCAGCGGCAACAAAGCTCGAGCACTGGTAAGCTTTGAAGAAGGTGAAAAGTGGTTAGTGCTCGCTTATGCTAAACTAAACGTCCTATAGAAATTCAATGAGTCAATCAACAATTTAACAACTGTATAATCCCATGAAAACAAAAATTTTTATTCTGTTATCTCTACTTACTACACTTGCAGCTTGTAGCACAACCTCTGGCGGCCTAGCTATGGTCAACAAATACCAAGGAAACTGGCAAGGATGGGACTCTGTACTACAAATTGCACAAGAGGCAATGACATCAGCAGATGGCATACCACTGGTTGATATTGCGGACATGCAGGCGCGCGCAGATGGCGAGCCCCATATTGCTGAACTTACTGAAGAGCAACAGCTAAAAATCGCCGAGGCACAGGCAAATAGTGAGTACCCTAGTTTTTCAGTAGCTACTGGTGACATTCTGCTAACTATTTTTGCCAATGGTCAGCTATACAATACCAGGATTGAAAACTTGCCGGTAGACACCTATGGTGCTCCAACCGCCAGCTCTGCTAGCAAGATATTTAATGCTGCTGCGTTAATTAAGCAACAGGCCTTCGATCAAGATGTCATTCTGGTGCCGAAAACCGCAATCCCTGATGTCAATGGAGACGGTATTGCTATAGCTCAGAATACGGTAACCGTGAGCAATGATACCCTTGAAGACAGCAATAGCAGTTATCAAAATGACGAAGAGCCTGTTGTTGAGCCACCTACTGAACAGCTCACACCTGTAGTCGTGCCAACTCACACAGTGCAAACAAGCACAACAGAAGTGCAAACACCAGCATCTGTTCAAAATCAGGTACAAATACAGCCTCAAGTGCAAGTCTCATATGAAACTACATCGACCATAACTATCATAGATAGCAGCTCCATCCCATTTATGACAGAAGGCGAGGTTATTCAACAATAAGGCTAATCTCTACTAACAAATATTAGTGATAGTTTACTCACAAAAGCCGCAAACTATCACCGGCTAGACTATCGTTCTTTCTCTGGCCTAGCTATTCACCATAACCTTTATATTAATAACTGCAGCACCGCTACCTTGATATAACAACGACTAATTTAGCCCTGCAAGAGAGTTCCTATGCAAACCACTGATGACAAACAAGCAGATGATTCACAGTCACACCTAGGCGTTAGCGGACTTCTTAGCAGCAAACGATTCTTACCTCTGTTTCTCACCCAATTTTTAGGTGCCATGAATGATAATTTTTACAAACAAGCCTTAATTATCTTAGTCACCTACCAACTTGCTAAACAAAACAATCTAGATGCGGCATCGCTAACCGCACTAGCAGGTGCTGTTCTCATCCTCCCTTTTTTACTTTTCTCCTCCATTGCTGGCAGGTTAGCTGACAAATACGACAAAGCCGCTTTAATTCGAAAGATCAAATTCTGTGAGATAATTATCATGGGCTTTGCTGGAGCCGCCCTATATTATCAAAACCTATTTTTCTTATATCTGGTGCTTTTTTTCCTCGGCCTGCAATCAACATTTTTTGGACCATTAAAATACGCAACTCTACCATTTCATCTCTCTAAACATGAACTATTAGCTGGCAATGCCTTAATTGAGGGCGGTACCTTTCTAGCTATCCTATTTGGTAGCATCATTGGAGGGCTAGTAGTTAGTGCTGACTATGGTCTCTCTATCACCACTATCGGCATGTTATCTGTAGCAATCATTGGCTGGCTAGCCTCCAGAGCTATTCTCCCTGCTGCTGCACCAAATCCAGATACTAGAATCAGTGTCAATATCTTTGCTGATAGCCTTACCATTATTAAACAAGCATTCTCAAACACAAGGGTAAAACACTCCCTGTTGGCTATTTCTTGGTTTTGGGCAGTTGGCGCCATCGTGCTTGCACTGCTGCCTATCATAGCCGAAGAAATACTCAGAGCTGATGAAACCGTAGCAACCCTGTTTATGGCGCTATTCTCCATCGCTATCGGCATCGGCTCGCTCTATACCAACAAAAAACTCAATGGAGAAATAAGCTGCCAATACAGCGCTATCGGCATGTGGGTCATCAGCATTGCTCTGGTTGCCTTATATTTTATATTACCATTGGCAACCGTAGATTCCTCTACAGAACGACAGCTATTAACTGGCATTACCTTCTTCACCGTCCCTATTAACTATCTACTGCTGCTAATTCTATTTATCATGGGATTTGCCGTGGGCCCTTATATCACCCCGCTCTATGCACTTATGCAGCATGCCGCCGATCCACAATACAAAGGCATTACCATAGCCGCTTCTAATATTATCAATTCTTTTTTCATCGTATTCAGCGCATTACTACTCATTGTCTGCAAGCAAACTCTGAAACTGAGTGTTGCAGAAATTTGTTTTATTACCGCAATAGTGAATATAATGGCATTTATAAATATAAAAAAACTATTAAAGCTTGAGGAAACCACCAAACATGAGTCCAACTTCTAATACCAACAATAATAACACCACTAATGCGCTACCTGCTCTAGAGCCGAACCAGCTCACCGTATTGGCATTTAGAAACAATGCCACAATAGAGAGCGACTTCTTAAACAAGCAATATCCTAATAAGATACATTGGATCACCGCAGCTGAAGTTCAAAACTTTGATGCCATTGATCTTGGAGCCTTAGCAAGTGAACTACAGCAAAAACAGCAATATCTTGCTGTTAAGTTCAACACAAGCCATTTTGATGACTGGAGAGTTTATGAATACCCAGCGCGCATGGCGATGGCATTATCAGCACAAGTGTTGCCCTGTACAATTATCGGCAGCATCCACCACCAAAGTCGTTACAATGACACTGGCGAACCCATTATTTCCGGTATTAAACTCAGCGCAGCATTTGGAAAAGCAATCTCCCTAAGTCAAAACAGTGCACTATCAGAAGCTGCTTTTCAAGTATTAGATGCCGTATTAGCAACCGAGCTACATAGCCAACTTTATGATGAAACTCTACTCACCGCATTGCTACGCGTCAAAAAAATATACGGCAAAAATCGCGTTGTTTTAGATGACGTACGTCAAACTCCCATGGATTACAAAACCCTATTCAAAGGGGCTTTTGCTCTGGGAAACGCCCTCACTCGGATAACATCCCACAAAGACAATGTTGGAGTATTGCTGCCCTCAAGTGGTGCTGCTGTTGTTGCCATACTTGCCCTGCAAGCCTACGAGAGAACGCCCGCCATTTTAAACTTTAGCGCGGGTATCCAATCGTTAACGGCGGCTATTGAAACCGCGGAACTTAAAGTTGTACTGACTTCAAAAGCATTTATTCAAAAAGCGGAGCTAACAGATGTGATCGAAGCGCTCTCTAAGCATGCCAAAATAGTCTACTTAGAAGACGTTCGTAAATCCCTGAGCCTCATGGACAAAATAAAAGGTGCTATAGGCTTGCTTAAGCCCGAATGGCTAGTGCCCAAAGGCAAAGGCACAGATACCGCAGCAATACTATTTACCTCAGGCTCTGAAGGCACTCCTAAAGGGGTTGTCCTTAGTCACAATAACTTTCTTGCCAATAGACTACAGGTACTCAAGGGCGTTCACGTTACCCCAAACGATGTCATGTTTAACGCCCTACCAATATTCCATAGCTTTGGTCTAACTGTTGGCGTATTTACCCCTTTGCTCTGTGGTGCAAAAACCTACCTCTACCCGTCACCACTGCATTACAAGATCATCATAGATAAGATTGAAGAACACCGTCCCACTATCTTTTTAAGTACTGATACCTTTCTCAAGGGCTATGCTCGTATTGCAAACGAAGACTCATTTTCATCGATTCGACTGCTAGTCTGTGGTGCTGAAAAAGTACGAGATGATACCCGTGCTTATTGGAAAGAGAAATACAATATCGATATCTTAGAAGGCTACGGAGCCACCGAATGCACACCTGTAATTAGTGCCAACACGCCTATTGCCTCCAAGCCCAACAGCGTTGGTCGTCCGCTAGCAGGTATAGAATACAAACTGCGTCCTGTAGAAGGCATCAGCAAAGGTGGAAAACTGGTTGTCAAAGGCCCTAATGTCATGAGTGGCTACCTACGCTATGACAACAAAGGCGTGATAGAGCCCCCTGAAGAAGGCTGGTATGACACCGGTGATATCGTTGAGATCGATGGCGAAGGTTACATCACCATTCAAGGGAGAGCCAAGCGCTTTGCTAAGATTGGTGGAGAAATGGTGTCTTTAACCGCTGTTGAAGATTTGGCATTGCATACCTGGCCTAATATTCGTCACGCCGCGGTCAGTATTCCCGACCCGAAGAAGGGTGAAAAAATCATCTTGGTTACTGAGCACACCAACGCCAAACGCACAGAAATGATGGAGCAAGCTAAAGCTACTGGCTTTGCTGAGCTAGGAGTGCCCAAGACCTTTCATTACACAGAAGAAGTGCCGGTACTAAACTCTGGTAAAACCGACTATGTGAAGCTACAGAAAATTGTAGAAGCAGAGCTTTCTAACTAATAGCCATGAATAAAGTATGGCAGCTGGCCTTACAGCTGCCATATCCAAACAAACCCAATATAGAACAATTCAGTACCTCCAAACTACACTGCTTCCGTTATCTCCATACCTAATAAAGCCATATTCTCCCAATAGCTAGGGAACGTCTTATTCACACAGCTCGGGTTCTCAATAATAATGCCAACCAGCTTTATCGCCGCCAAAGCAAAACTCATGGCAATGCGATGATCGTTATAGGTCGGAATTGAAGTACTGCTATGCTCCGCTTGAAGCAGGGGATCACCATGGACAATCAAATCATCGCCCTCTATTTCAGCCAACCCCTGCTTGATCAGATTTAATCCGGTAAACATTGCCTCTATTCGGTCGCACTCTTTAACCCGCAAATTTTTAATGCCGGTAAAGCGCACAGTGCCCTGATTAAATGCCGCTAATACCGCTAAGGTCGGTATAGAATCTTGAATCTGCGAGCCATCGACCTCTAGCGGTATATTCGGAAATTTTTGCATCACATAAAGCGACTGCACATCCGGCTGCAAACTGTCCTCTAGTTTTGTGAGATTTGAAATCACGACTTCCTCTCGACTCAGCATATTAGCAGCCCAGAAGTAAGTGCAACCGGAATAATCCGGTTCCACTGCATAAAGAGATCTCTGGTAGCTATTTGCCGAAATCTGCCAGCCATTACACTCAACACTAGTTATGCTTTGATATTCAGCACCAAAGTCTCTCATTATCTGCAAAGTCAACTCAATATAGCCCTTAGCATCTAAAGCTTCCCAGTTATCGACCTCTACAATCAACCCCGCTGGTAATAAAGGCGCAATCATCATCAATGCAGAAATATATTGGCTAGACATCCCTCCATCGATAGCGACACGCTGTTGAATTGCTTCCAAGCCATTGTTGTCTATCACCACAGGTAATGAACCTGTCTCAGAGCGGCAGCGATAACCTACACTTTGCAAAGCATCTATCAGCGGCTGAATGGGCCGTTTACGCATATCCTCATTGCCATCTATCTCCACATATCCTGCCACTAAACAACAAGCTGCTGTTAGAAACCTTGCGGCAGTACCAGCATTACCGATAAATAACTTCTGTGTTGGAACTGTTAACTTACCAGTAGACTGCACTCGTATTTCCTCGGCATTTAGAGGGCTTATTATCACCCCCATTTGCCGCAAGGCTTCCGCCATATATTGAGTGTCATCGCTAATCAAGGCCCCTGTAATAGTGGTTTCCCCCTGAGATAAGGCAGCGATCAATAAAGCGCGATTGGTAATAGATTTTGAACCCGGGACAATAACTGCCCCCTGTAATGTTTGATCTGTGCAGCGCAAAGAAATTGGCTGGCTAGCTTCCGAGTTGTGCAATTGAATATCCTATTTAGCAAAAGCAGTCCGCATAGACTTTACAGACTGGGGACTAAATCATAGGCAAGCTCACAGGCAGCGTCAACTGCTAACATCGCTCCACTATTCATGATGTCTAAAAATATACGCTAAATATTTCCTAAAACTTAATAATTATATCGAGCAAAACTAACCCAGAAGCACTTATTTCAACCCTACTTGAGCACACCCATTTCCTTATAAAAACGCTCAGAACCGGGATGTAAAGGCACACCGATCCCTTTGGTCGCTGCCTCTAAGGTAACAAATTTACCTTTTTGATGACCGTCATGTAAAAGCTGTCGGCTGGCATCATTCCAAAGCGCTTTAGTAATGCTATAAATCAACTCTTCATCCTCATTGACGCTGGTGAACCATTGCGCAGCGACAGCAATAGTAGAAACATTCTCCGTCAAACCATTATAAGCACTTGCTGGCACATCGCTTTGCGAGAAAAAAGCATGCTCCTCTCTCAAACTATCGGCGCCAGCTCCATCAATGGCTACTAATTTGATCGGCACCTCAGCGGCCAAGTCTACCACCGACGCGGCAGGATAGCCTGCTACTACAAAAAAAGCATCAATTTTTCCATTCTTTAAAGCCTCGGTCGCCGCATAGCCTTTGAGTGCTTGAACATCCATATCACTTTCACTCAACCCATAAGCCTCTAAGACCAGCTTAGCATCAACATAAGTTCCTGACGCTGGTTCATCCAGTGAGACACGCTTATCGCTTAAATCTGCCACCGTATTTATATCACTATCCGCTAACGTTACCAGATGAATATGCTCATCAAATAAAGAGGCAATCGTTCTTAGCTCTGTTGCAGGCGGCTTGCCTTCCATAGTACCAGTGCCCGTGTAAATCCAATACGCCACATCAGATTGAGAGAAACCTGAATTTCTAAGCTTAGCGACAATCGCATTTAAATTATCTAACGAGCCGCGTGAAGATACAGCAGAGGCAATTAAGTTATCGACCCCGCAGCTACCGCCCTCATCACACTCTCTAGAACCTGGTGGTTTTGAAATTGCATTGGCAATCAAACCACCAATCGGATAATAAGTATAGGCAGTGCCGCCAGTGCCAATGGTAAAAAACTTTAACTCATCGGCAGCAGCAAGCGTTGAGCTGGCAGTGCATAAGAATGCTGAGGACAGCAGCACAGACGCCAAACTAGCAAAAAATTGAGATTTAATTTTCTTAAAAAATTCCATAGAAAGTCCCTTTTACCGGTACACCAAATGCTGTAGATAGATTTAGTCTAAGACAACGAATTTTTTAAGTAAAATAAACCAAACCACCTCCCTCGATAACACTCATAAATGATGTAATACCAGAGGAATAGCTAAAAAACATGAAAATTTGGTATCTTTTAAATCCCCCCCGCTCAATAGTTACTACGGTGTTGTGCAAAATGAAAAAATATCATCACTAATTGCCTAAATAAGAGAGTCAAAACCAGGTAGAATTCCCATTGGAGACCAGCAATTATAGATCTACATAATTATTAATATAAGCAATACTAACTATAGCCTATCATTGCTTATATTAAGTACTACTACATAAGGTTAATTAGAGGTAATTTATGATAGAATCCCGACCCATTAAGCCCTCTCTATCCTAATCTGGAGATCAATATGACCGTAAAAAATAGCTTTAATGCCAAAGCCCCACTAGAAGTAGGCGGCAAATCATACGAAATTTATCGTCTTGACGCCCTTGCAGGCAAGCACAATTTAGATCGCCTGCCCTACTCAATCAAAATCTTATTAGAAAACCTACTCCGTACCGAAGACGGTGTTAGCGTAACCGCAAGTGACATTGAAGCCATCGCTGGTGTAGATCTTAAAAACCTAGAGAATACCGAAATTGCATTTACGCCATCACGCGTGCTAATGCAAGATTTCACAGGCGTACCAGCCGTAGTAGATCTCGCAGCCATGCGTGATGCCATGAAAACCCTAGGTGGCGACACCTCAAAAATTAACCCACTCGCCCCTGCTGAAATGGTAATCGACCACTCAGTCATGGTAGACAATTTTGGTAGCACTGACTCCCTAGAAAAGAACGTCGCGCTAGAGTTCAAACGAAATGGCGAGCGCTATGAGTTCCTACGTTGGGGGCAAGAAGCATTTGACAACTTCCGCGTCGTGCCACCACGCACCGGAATCGTACACCAAGTCAATCTAGAGCACTTAGCCCGTATCGTGTTTGACAACAAAGGTACTGCCTATCCGGACACCGTAGTTGGTACAGACTCGCACACCACCATGATTAACGGCGCAGGTGTATTAGGTTGGGGTGTTGGCGGCATTGAAGCCGAAGCAGCCATGCTTGGCCAGCCAGTTACTATGCTAATCCCAGAAGTCATTGGCTTCCGCCTAGACGGCAAACTACCAGAAGGCATTACCGCAACAGATTTGGTTCTAAAAATCGTAGAGCAACTTCGTGAATATGGCGTAGTTGGTAAATTCGTAGAATTCTTTGGACCAGGGCTATCTGATCTACCATTGGCAGATCGTGCAACTATTGCAAACATGGCACCAGAATACGGCGCCACCTGTGGTATCTTCCCAATAGATGATGAAACCATCCGCTATCTAAAACTCACTGGCCGTAGTGAGGACAGCACAGCCTTAGTAGAAGCCTACGCAAAAGCACAGGGCCTCTGGCGTGATGAGTCAGTAACTGCGGAATACACAGACGTACTAACACTAGACATGGGCACCATCAAGCCATCACTAGCTGGCCCTAAGCGCCCACAAGATCGTCTAGACCTAGACCAGGCACCAGCAGTCGCTAAGAAAACCATAGCTGACCTAGGCGCTGGCAAATCCGTCAGCGTAACTGTAGACGGCGAAACTTTTGAGCTAGACAACGGTGATGTAATGATTGCAGCAATTACCAGCTGCACTAACACCTCAAACCCATCAGTCATTATGGCCGCTGGCCTAGTTGCCCAAAAAGCCGTTGCCAAAGGCTTAAAACGCCAACCATGGGTTAAGACCTCACTAGCACCGGGATCAAAAGTCGTTACCGAATACCTTAACGCTGCCAACTTAATGGAGCCTCTCCAACAGCTTGGCTTTAACGTAGTTGGCTACGGCTGTACCACCTGTATCGGTAACTCCGGCCCACTAAACCCAGCTATCTCAAAAGCCATTAACGATAACGAGCTTACCATGGCATCAGTGCTATCAGGTAATCGTAACTTCGAAGGCCGTGTTCACGCTGATGTCAAAATGAACTTTCTCGCCTCACCACCACTAGTAGTGGCCTATGCATTGGCAGGAAACATGGACATCAACGTCAGCACCGACTCGCTCGGTAAAGACACAGATGGCAACGATGTCTATCTAAAAGACATCTGGCCAAGCAACGCTGAACTTGCAGAAGCCATGTCAGGTGTTATCACCTCAGACATGTTCAACAAAAGCTATACCGACGTGTTCAAAGGTGATGAGCGCTGGAACGGCATAGAAGTAGAGTCAAGCGATGTCTACGGCTGGAACAATGACTCAACCTACGTCCAAAACCCTCCATACTTTGAAGGTATCACCCACCAAGCACCGGGTATCCCTGAGATCAAATCAGCAAAAGCATTATTAAAGCTAGGTGACTCGATCACTACTGACCATATCTCACCAGCTGGTGCGATCAAATCAGACTCACCTGCTGGTAAATACCTGCAAGAGCGCAACGTAGACGTTGCAGATTTCAACTCCTATGGCTCACGTCGTGGTAATCATGAAGTGATGATGCGCGGAACATTCGCCAACATTCGCCTACGTAACCAACTAGCACCGGGCACAGAAGGCAGCTGGACTAAGCACATACCAACAGGCGAAGTCACAGACATTTACGAAGCCTCACAACGCTACCAGCAAGCAGGTACACCATTAATCGTGATGGCAGGTAAAGAATACGGCACAGGCTCTAGCCGTGACTGGGCAGCAAAAGGCACCATGCTATTGGGTGTTAAAGCTGTAATCACTCAAAGTTTCGAGCGTATTCACCGTTCAAACCTAGTCGGTATGGGCGTACTTCCTCTGCAATTCCAAGCTGGTGATAGCCATGAAAGCTTAGGACTGACAGGCAAGGAAACCTATGACATCAATGATTTAGTAGATGGTGCAAAAACAGTCACTATTACTGCAACCGATGAGACTGGTAATAGCAAGACTTTCACTGCTGATGTGCGCATAGACACACCTAAGGAATGGGACTACTACAAGAATGGCGGTATCCTCCATTATGTATTACGTCAACTTGCTTCTTAATTTACTTTGGTAAATTTAAGTTGATATAAAAAAAGGCAGCCTAGGCTGCCTTTTTTATGCTCTTGTACTGCTGTATATGAGCATATATAGCTATTGCCATATTATTCGATGCCTAGATGACTAGCTCGATTAACAGCGGTCTAAAGGCTTTTTTATTACTTTTTATAAAGTAACAAAAATTTACGCCTATAAAGGGGCATTTCTTCGCGTCGAGGGGAAATCGCTGTAACGCACATCTGGATACTGATAACTGAGGAGGCTCATATCCTCTTTCATCCAAGAAGTACCCCAATATTCAGCCAATCTCAAAGCCGTGTCGAAGTTGATGAGAGTTATTTTTAGGGAACACGCAAAGATAACAAGGTTGTGGAACCGTAGATAAAATCCCGTTCTTGGCTTACTAAAGCGCAATGACAAGGTATATGTGGTGATGACCGACAAATGGCAAAAGCAGATACAGAAACTGTTCACTAAACTGCGTATCTGCCAACTGTAGCTATCAAAGTAGACATAATGAACAAAAACAAGTTCGCTAATTTGATCTCGCTGGCCTGTAAAAACATATACGATGAGCAAGACTTGGCATAAGCAACAGACAACACTATTCTATACTCAAGAAATTTCTCTCAGAATATTTATATTGAGCAATTCAACCGAACAGCGAGACAGAAACTGTAATCTCTTCATTTGTTTGAAAGTTGGGAGAGTTACAATACCAATTAGAGAAGAATAACGCTTCACCAGTATCAGACAGAGTCAAGAGCCAAAAGTATAGAAAATATCCGCTCTCGCTCCTCCATTATTTGCCGCCTTGTTGGCACTTGTGGTGTGGTAGCATCTGCTGATAACATCGTAGTGGATACCAACTTAACAGACCGCGACATTCAAAACCTGCGCGTAGTAGATACCTCGATGTTCCCCACTGTTATTTCAGGTAAAACTAACGATCCACTATTATACTTGTCGAAAAGGCAACCGATATTATTTTACGGAACCATCAGCCTCAGCAATGAGCAAAAATTCATTAGGAGATCTAAATGCTTGATCAAAAACAGTTCTACATCAACGGCGAATGGGTAAATCCAGCCATCGACAATGATTTTCCTGTCATCAACCCATCAAATGAACTAGCCTGCGCCACCATCTCTCTCGGCTCGCAGGCAGACACCGATAAAGCTGTTGCTGCTGCCAAGCAAGCTTTTGTAACTTGGTCGCTATCCTCTAAAGCGGAGCGCATCAGTCTGGTAGAAAACATATTGCAATCTTATGTGAAACGGCTTGATGATATGGCCAATGCGATTAGCACAGAAATGGGCGCCCCAATTGACATGGCGATCAACGCGCAGGCCAGTGCTGGCAATCAAAATATCGAGAGCTTTTTAAAAATTGCCCGTGACTTTGAGTTTGTCCGCCCTTTAAGTGACGATACTCCCAATGATAGACTCATTTACGACCCTATTGGCGTTTGCGGCCTTATCACACCTTGGAACTGGCCAGTAAACCAAATCGTCTTAAAAGTTATCCCAGCGCTACTCGGTGGTAACACCATGGTGCTTAAGCCTTCTGAGATTTCACCACTGTCAGGCAACCTCTTTGCTGAAATAATGAATGATGCAGGTACGCCTGCTGGGGTTTTTAATTTAATTAATGGTGATGGTCCTGGCGTGGGAACTCAGCTATCAGCACATCCAGATATCCAAATGATCTCGTTTACTGGCTCTACGCGTGCTGGCATTGCGATTTCAAAGAACGCTGCGGATACGCTAAAGCGTGTCCATTTAGAGCTAGGTGGCAAAGGCGCCAATATCATTTTCGCTGACGCTGATGAAAAAGCCGTAAAACGCGGTGCTATGCATTGCTTTAACAACACTGGACAGTCATGCAATGCCCCAACCCGCATGTTGGTACAGCGCGAGATATATAGCCAAGCGGTTGAAACGGCAAAAGCCGCAGCTGAGAGTTGTCGGGTAAACTTAGCAAGTAAGTCCGGCAAACATATTGGCCCCTTAGTTAGCGAGCTGCAATTTAACAAAGTCCAAGATCTAATCCAAAAAGGCATTAGTGAAGGCGCCACCTTAGTGGCTGGCGGTTTAGGCAGACCTGAAGGGTTGAATCTCGGCTATTTTGTCAAGCCAACGGTATTTGCGGATGTCAATAATCAGATGAGCATTGCCCGAGAAGAAATATTTGGCCCAGTGTTATCTATGATACCATTCGACACCGAAGAAGAAGCCATAGAAATCTCCAACGACACTCCTTATGGGTTAACCAATTATGTGCAAAGCCAAGATCTCGATAGACGTCGCAGAGTTTGCCGTCGTCTGCAATCTGGCATGGTTGAGATGAATGGATACTTTCGGGCTCCCATTAGCCCATTTGGCGGCGTAAAAGCCTCAGGTAACGGCCGTGAAGGTGGGGTTTTAGGATTAGAAGATTTTATGGAAGTAAAATCTGTCAGTGGTTGGAGCTAAAAGCCACTCATTGTAAAAAGCTCTGGAATTTTGCGAATATAAACAATTAACAGCTAACGGTAATTGTCTATATTTCAATCACCTAGAAAAACAGCATTCTAGCCAAGAAAAATATTAATAAGAAATAACGATATTTTGTAAAATATCGCTTTCACATCTGATTTTCTTTGCTATAATTCGCGCCATCGTATCCTAGGCTGCGAAGTTCAAAACAAGTTTACTTGATTTGGTACATTGCGTCCCCTTCGTCTAGAGGCCTAGGACACCGCCCTTTCACGGCGGTAACAGGGGTTCGAATCCCCTAGGGGACGCCATTTAGATTCCCGAGAAAACCCAGCATCATTGCTGGGTTTTTTTTGCTTAACTTCTCATGTTAACCATACACCAAATCGCAATTCTCTTAGTATAGAGAGTTACTGCCAATGCCTACGCGCAAGACAACAACAGATCAGCGCTTCCAAATAACGAATTCTTTGCTATAATGCGCGCTCGTATCCTAGGCTGCGAAGTTCAAAACAAGTTTACTTGATTTGGTACATTGCGTCCCCTTCGTCTAGAGGCCTAGGACACCGCCCTTTCACGGCGGTAACAGGGGTTCGAATCCCCTAGGGGACGCCATTTAGATTCCCGAGAAATCCCAGCATCATTGCTGGGATTTTTTTTGCTATTAACATCAAGGCCAGTCAAACTCTCTTAGCTTTCTAACTCCATCCATCGATCCATCTTAGCTTCCAGCTCTTGTTGTAATTTTTTCAGTTCGTCACTCACTGTCGCAGCTTTTATTGGATCATCATATAAAGTCACATCTTGCAGTTGTTCAGATACCTTGCTAATTTTGACTTCTAACTTTTCAATTTGATTCGGCAATTTACCTAACTCACGCTGCTCTTCATAGCTTAACTTAGCTTTAACTGGAACTTGTTTTACTTCTACAACTTTTTCTGGTTTTTTCTTGCTCTTAGTCGACTTAGTCTCAGAAACTACTGGCTCTGGTCGTTGGCGCAGCCAATCTTGATAGCCACCGACATACTCATTGAGATCACCATTTTCAAATACCAGAGTACTGGTGGCGATATTGTCTAAAAAAGCTCTGTCGTGGCTGATTAGTAGCAATGTGCCATCATAGTTGACCAACAGATCTTCTAGTACTTCTAGAGTCTCGATATCCAAATCATTGGTTGGCTCATCCATCACCAGCACATTTATTGGCTTGGTAAACAACTTCGCTAGCAATACTCTGTTTCGCTCTCCTCCTGATAAAGTACCCACTGGGGTTCTTATCCGTTCTGGAGAAAATAGGAAGTCTTGCATATAGCTCATTATGTGTCTGGGCTTGCCATTGATATTAACAAAATCACTGCCTTCACGAATATTATCAATAATAGATAAATTATCTTGCAGAGTATCCCTTAGCTGATCTAAATAGCCAATTTCCAGATTCATGCCATATTTGATACTACCCTCTGTTGGTTCAATAGCACCCAACAACACTTTAATCAACGAGCTTTTACCAACCCCATTGGGACCAATAATACCGATTTTATCGCCCCTAACAATGGTAGTAGTTAAGTCGGTAAATAATGGTTTACCATCAAATTGCAAGCCAATTTTTCGGGTTTGCGCAATAATCTTACTGCTACGCTCTCCTTGTGAGATATTGATATTGGCATTTTTTTGTTGGCTACGTCGCTGAGCCCTTTCCGCTCGCATTTTCTCCAGCGCTCTTACCCTGCCTTCATTACGAGTTCTCCGAGCTTTTATGCCTTGTCGTATCCAAACCTCTTCATCTGCTAGTTTCTTATCAAATAACTTATTCTCAGACTGCTCTGCTGCCAGCATATCTGCTTTGCGCTTTTGGTAGGTCTGATAGTTCCCAGGAAAACTAAACAGCTGCCCTCTGTCAATTTCTACAATCCTATTAGCAACTTTATTAATAAAGGTTCTATCGTGGCTAACGAATATCAAAGTGCCATCATAGTTAGCAAATAAATTTTCTAAAAACTCTATAGATGCAACATCCAGATGGTTGGTCGGCTCATCCAGAAATAAGATATCAGGCTTTTTAACCATCGCCTTTGCTAACATTACTCGGCGCTTTTTACCACCTGATAAAGCATCAAAACTTGCCTCCCCATCTAAACCAAGAGTCGTTAACACTTGCTCAATTTGGTAATCTGCATCCCAACCATCATGTTGTTCAATATAGCTTTGCAAGCTATCAAATTCTTTTTCTAACGTCGCCAACTGCTGAAGGTTGGCTTCTGCCATCTCCACGCCTACTAGCTGATAACGCTCTAACGCATCCAACACAGGCTTTATCGCTAAACTCACTACATCAAAGACTCTACCTGATATTTGATCAGGTATCTCTTGCTCAAAATAGCCGGTGGTAATATCATTGTGCCAAGTAATCTCGCCCTCATCTGGCTGTATTTGTCCAGCTAACATACGCATCAGCGTTGACTTTCCTGCCCCATTTCGCCCAATGAAAGCCACTTTTTCTTTGGTCTCAATGGTAATGTCTACATTATCTAGCAATGGCGCAAGTCCAAAGCTATGCTTGAGTTTTCGGGCGCTAATTAATGCCATATTTTTATTTTATCTGCGTCAAGAGTTGAAAGTGCTGAAAAGCACTAAGTGAAAAACAATGAAAAAATCAGACAAATCTTAGCATAGTTTTATCCGCTTCACGCAGCTTGTCTGCTAAGATATAAGTATCTATATCAACCAATAGCTTGATTTATGCAAACCCACTTTCAATCTCAAAACTCAGGATCGAAGAAATACACCGAGCATGATGCCCGTGCCAAGAATATTAATGAGGCGACCTCCCGCTTAGATGCTCTGCGTACACTTATCAAAGCGCAAGGTTATTCCGGCTATATCTTACCGAGAAGTGATGAATTTCAAGGTGAATATGTCCCCGCGCATGCAATGCGACTCGCTTGGTTGACAGGCTTTACTGGCTCAGCCGGTTTTGTTTTTATTACCCTCGATAAAGCCACTCTGTTTGTAGATGGCCGCTATACTTTACAAGTTACCCAGCAAACAGAAAGTACGCTCTATGACTATGATGTCTTGGATTATCAGCAATTGGCAACAGCTATTAACCAACAACTTTCGGCAACTGACAAGCTAGGTTTTGATCCTTCATTGTGGACAAGGAAACAGCTACAAGCAATTCAGCAACAAACCGCAAGTGAAATTACTTGGCAGCCAACAGAGAAAGTCTTGATCGATGAGATTTGGAGTGATGCACCTGCTAAACCTTCTGGAAAACCATACTCTCTCTCTCTTAAATACGCTGGGGTAAATTTCACCAATAAGATACAGCAGACGCTTTATTTACTGCCTAAAGCAGTAGAGCTGTATTTTGTCAGTAAACCCGAAGATTTATGCTGGCTGCTAAATGTCAGAGGAAATGATGTTGCCTGTACGCCTTTTGTGCTCTCGACATTGCTAATCCATAGAAATGGCAGCATCAGCTGGTTTATAAAACCTGAGCGAGTCGATGACGATTTGAAACAACGTCTTGGTGATAATATCCAGATTTATCACCCTTCAGCACTGGAATCTGTCATCAAGAATACTATCTCCTCGACTGACATCAATAATGCTGGACTCACATTGGCGACTGATTTCTCTCAAACCAGTGAACAACACTTACGACTATTCGAATCACTGATAACAACGATAGATTATGCCAATCCCATTAGTGATCTCAAATCCATTAAGAATATTACCGAACAAGCTGGCAGCCGCGCGGCACACCAGCGTGATGGTATTGCGATGGTAAAATTTTTACATTGGCTAGAAACCTCAGCACTGCAAGAAGGTGCTCACGAGTTAGATTTAGACCAAAAACTATTGAACTTACGCGGCGAGAGTGATCTATTTAGGGACGTTAGCTTTGACAGTATTACCGGATCTGGCCCGCATGGCGCCATCGTTCACTACCGAGTAACAGAAGAGAGTAACCGTAAGTTGCAACCCAATGAGATTGTTCTGGTTGACTCCGGTGGTCAATACCCAGATGGCACAACTGACATCACCAGAACAGTTATCCTTGGCACAGCAACTACAGAGCAAAAAAAGCGCTTTACGCAAGTGCTTAAAGGCCATATACAGTTAGCACTGGCAAAATTCCCCGCTGGGATTACGGGCGCTCACTTAGATATTCTCGCCCGTGCCGCCCTGTGGAAAGATGGCGAGGATTTCGATCACGGTACAGGTCATGGTGTAGGCAGCTTTCTTTCTGTCCATGAGGGACCACAAAGCATTTCTCGGCGTAGCAATGTCCCCCTTAAAGCGGGTATGATTGTCTCTAATGAGCCAGGCTTTTACAAAAATGACGAATATGGTATTCGCATTGAAAATCTGGTGCTGATTATCAATGCGGAAACTAACGGTAGTCGAGATATGATGGCCTTTGAAACCCTTACTTTAGCGCCTATTCAGCAAGATTTAATTGACAAGTCTATGCTTACTATCGATGAGATCACATGGCTTAATCGATATCATCAAACTGTCTATGACACCTTGTACAGTCAGCTACCTGCAGATACTCAATTATGGCTAAAGGCTGCAACTCTTGCCCTTTAACAGACGATACCAATAATGCTATGAAACAATATACCCAACTGGATCGATTTATCTCTCAATTTGATACCACAATTAAAACACTTTTCGGTGGTATTGAAGCACAGGCTACTCGTCCAAGCCCTGCTGATAATCCTAATGACAGTTTAGACAGCGATGCTGCCTTAGATAACTCTGAACGACTACAATCTGCAAGACTGATGCGAGTCAATCATTGCGGTGAAATCTGTGCTCAAGCTTTGTATCAAGGCCAAGCATTAACAGCAAAAAATCCTACCATTAAAGTATTGCTAAACCACAGCGCTGAAGAAGAAAAAGATCATCTCGCTTGGTGCGAGCAAAGATTAACTCAGCTTGATAGCCATACCACTTATCTCGGTCCATTTTTCTATGCTGGAAGCTTCGCCATAGGGGTTACTGCTGGTGCGCTTGGTGACCAATGGAATTTAGGTTTTGTTGGCGAGACTGAAAAACAAGTCGAGCAGCATCTAGCAAGTCATTTGGAAAAAATTTCAACAGCTGATCTCAAAAGTCGGGCGATAATAAAGCAAATGCAGCAAGATGAGATAAACCATGGCAACACTGCTATGAATGCCGGCGGTGCGACCCTACCGAAGCCTATACAAGCGGTGATGCAACTGACCAGCAAAGCCATGACTGCAACTACCTATTGGGTATAAAATTATCACGTAGATCACAAAAAGGGCTGAATGTCGGTCCTTCTTGTGATCTGAGTATTTAAGAGACTCTATAAAGACTAAGATACTCGCTCATAGGCCAGTTGAAAAAACATATTGCCCCACGTTGCTACCAATAACAGCCACAGTACAAGATCAAAACTGAGTATTTGACGATAGGCGTAGCGCTGCTCGTCAGTATCCGTAAACTTCGTAGATAATGCTTTGGCAAGCCACATATCAAATGGCATTGCCCAAATTAAGAAAATCGCAAAGCCTGGACAATATAAGTCAACTAATATCTCTAAAAAGGCATCTCCGCTCTCACGAAAAAAATAGGAAATAACAACAAAAAAAGCAAGAACGCCGCCCATAATCCGAGCGGGTCCTATATATTGCCATCTAGATTTCACAGTTCAGCGCCAAGAATGATACGCAATACACGCCGCAATGGCTCTGCCGCACCCCATAATAGCTGATCTCCACAGGTGAAAAGATTTAGATATTCATCACCCATTGCCATCTTGCGAACACGACCTACCGGAACTGTTAAACGCCCTGAAACTGCAGCTGGTGTTAATCGTTCAACCGTTTGCTCTTTTTTATTTGGGACGAAATCAACCCATTGATTCGCTTCTGCAATTAACTGTTCGATGTCTGCCAAGGGGACGTCTTTTTTGAGCTTGATCATCGCTCCCTGAGCGTGACAACGCATTGCACCGATCCGAACGCAAGTGCCATCAATCGGAATACCAGCTTGCCTGGCATCATCGGTAAATGCTGTAGGGCCATTGAGGCCAAGAATTTTATTAGCTTCGGCACACGCCTTCCACTCTTCACGACTTTGGCCATTGGGTAACTCTGAATCAATCCAAGGGATCAATGAACCCGCTAGTGGTACTCCAAATTGATCGGTAGGCAAAGAACCATCATTTAATTTAGCAGTTACTTTTCGGTCTATCTCTAAAATGGCGGAAGCTGGATCTGCTAACTCACTGCTAACGCCATCTCTAAGCTCACCCATTTGGTTTAATAGCTCACGCATATGTCGCGCACCACCGCCAGATGCAGCTTGATAAGACATCACACTCGCCCACTCAACCAAATCTTCGTTAAAGAGACCATTCATACCCATCATCAGCAAGCTTACTGTACAATTGCCACCGACAAAATCACGGACTGAGTTTAAAGAGCGATCAATCACATGCCTATTGACTGGGTCTAAAACAATAATAGAGCTATCCGACATCCGCAGACTTGAAGCCGCATCTATCCAATACCCCTGCCAGCCTGTTTCACGAAGCTCGACGTGCATTTTTTTAGTATAGTCGCCGCCCTGACAAGTCAAAATAATATCGCAGCCCTCTAG
Organism: uncultured Gammaproteobacteria bacterium; assembly: GCA_929200405.1. Classification (GTDB taxonomy): domain Bacteria; phylum Pseudomonadota; class Gammaproteobacteria; order Cardiobacteriales; family CAKMZF01; genus CAKMZF01. The sequence goes on from CAKMZF010000005.1 coordinate 21,496, forward strand.
CGCTTCAACCGAGTAGGCATCTTCTAAACGCGACGCACCTTGCCCAACATCTGGTGCTACGCCACCACTGTTAGAGGTCGAGAAAAAAACAGGAATAAAGTGTGAAAAATCATTCTCTTCCTGCATTCTATCCATCAACACGGAACCAACCATTCCGCGCCAGCCTACAATACCAACTCTTTGCATTATAATTTCCTAAGTTAAATGTTAATTACAGTAAATCTTGATTATGAATTCTGTTTAGCAGCAGCCAATCGTTTACGCAAACTCTCTGTTAGTTCACTTTCTGGTCTTTGCTTCTCAATTGCAGTCAATAACTGCTCCGCCTGATCTAATTTTTTGGCGTGAAGATAAAGCCTTACTAAGTCGGCCTTATATTTGGTATTAATACCTTTACCATCCATAGCAATTTGCAAATATTTCTCACCCTTATCCAAAAGTTTTGTTCTTGTTGCTGCATCTGTAACCTTAAGTGCTGCACCAAGATAGCGTCTCCCAAGAGAATTCGCATAGCGGTGTTGCACACCCTGAGGCCAAGTGGGAAATTTCTTTTCCATTTTATCCAAGTGTTGATACACTAGGATCATTTTTTTATTGGTATGACTTATGCGTAATAAATTATTCCAAGCGCCATCACGCTTATAAGTCGACACTAAATCAGCCCTGCTTAGGTTCGCTGTCACTCGCTCCACAGCTTGCCCTTTCCCACATTGCACTTTAGAGAATATCGCGCTATAAAACTTTGGACTATAGCCCTCTTTTAACAGACTATCCGCAGCGGCATCGACAGCCTTGCAATCTTGCCGAGACGAAAATGTTGAAAGAATAGCAGGAAAAGTCCAATGATAATTCGCATGTAATAGTAATGGACTTTGGTTTATCTTTAATGATTTCCACTGCCCTGTGGAAATATTTTCATTGGCTTGTGCTAGTCTAGAGCCCCAGAATATATTCAAAGAGAAAACCATAACGCTCAATACCATGATCACAGCGCCTATGCTCCAGCCAATACTACCGGATAGCACCTTCTGATCACTTACAACCGCTATATCATCTGGGCTACTAACCTCTTGAGCAGTCTTAAACCAAACAAGATTTTTGAGACGACTGAACCGACTGTTACTAACCGCTTGAGCATCCTTAAGCTTGTTTTTGGTATCTGAATAAATCCAACCAACCGCAGCCATGTAACACGACACGACCAAATAAGGCGATACATATTCATAAGGGAAGGTAAAACTGGCATTTACCATTGTTCCTAAAGCTGCTGCCGTAATCACAATTAGAAATAGAAATTTTTCATATCTGTCAGAGTGTTGATAATCGGAATTTTGTAGCAATTTGTATGCACCAAAGCTCATGCGCAATGCATTCGCGACTAAAGCAATGAAAAATAGCATTCCGATTAAACCAAGTTCCGTTAAAATACTAAAATACTCATTGTGCGGATAACGGATTGCAGAGTCATTCACAATGTCAAAAGCATCGAAATGAAATACTGCATAAAAACAACCCAGACCGTAACCAACAATTGGGCTAGATTTAAATATCTCCCAAGAATCACGCCATATCTGGATCCGCAGATTTGCGGCACCATTGCCAATATCATCAATAACCGCGTTAGAGTCTAGACCTGTAGCCGTAGATTCGGCACGTCCTAAAAGCACATCCCAAAAAGGTACGATAGAAGAATCAAAATAGCTATAATTCGCCAACGCGAAGGTAACTAAACCAATCGCCAGCGCATAGATAGTATAATTTTTATACCAAGTCATTGGTGATTCATTAGGCTTTTTAACTAAGAGCAGGATAGTAAAAAAAATAGCTAGCACTATAAATACAGCTTGCCCTAGCAAAGTAAAATCTAGGAGGATAAGTCCTAATGCCGCAAAACCGAGCGCACCGATATAACCAAATATTCTAGCCTTCCCTGGTAGCAAGAAAAGAAGCATTGCAAATATTTCCATACCTATTGCAATGTACGCTGCCCGCGTTTGGGTGTGAAAAGAGAATAGCAATAACATCGCAGCGCCTACAAAATACAATATTTTCGCTCTTTTCAGCGTGGCGCTACCTATTAAATAAATACACAAAGGAAATGACAGCACCACTAAATGATTTGCCATGTTTCGGTTGCCAAAGCTAGATGATGGACCAGCAGCCATATCAATCAATCTTTGAACACGACCACCAGCGGCTTTTATCTCTTGCTCCTGAGCAGGGCTAACCTCTCCATAAACTTGCCATAGACCGATAGCAGCAACTGTAACTCCAGAGAAAAAGATAACTTGTAATAATACTGGTAATCCACCTCTGCGAATCACATCATAAGCCCAGAAATACCCGAAAAAACCCATAATCCATATGGTTAATTTCGTCACAGTAAACCCGGGATGATAGGCCCAAGCCAAGCTTAGAAAGCCATATCCCATTAAAGCAATAATAATCTTACTTTGCAAATTCCAATGAATAATGAGTTTGTTTGTTTTTACCAGCATGATAAAAACAAACAACAAAGTTATTGGCATCAACACATTTGAAGCAAATAAATTTTTAACAAATAAATGGTCGGTAATTGATGGTCCACCTATAGTAGCTGATGGGTTAAAACCATTAATGGCAAAAAATATGGCAAACAAAAATAGATAATGAAAAACGTTTAACGAGTCACCCTTATTGGCAAAAGCCAAATTAGAGCTTGCTGGATTCAAACTTGATTGGTTCGCGAAGCCAGACTTCTTTGGAGGAAATTTACTTGAAGGAGACTTTGCCTTCGATAATTTTTGTTTACTGGATATGTTTTTCTTTTTGGCCATTTCAGTCACTGTAGCATAGGAATATATATCTCAGTATTATAACCGAGGTTACCCTATTTGTAGACCTAAAACAGCTGTATATTCAAGGGAATATTATAACTCCAAAATATTGGTTAATTCTGCCAATCCAAATCACGTCATCAATGTTAAACCCTCGATCCTGAGCCATTGCAATAAACCTCTGCTTTATGTCTGCAACAACAGTTACAGCTCTAGTTAGTAACCATAGAAAATTGACACTCAAATCTGAAACAGAAATATATTGGTATCCAACTTAATCTAAACCAGAAAAGACATATAAAACCAAAAAAGGACCAAAAAGTGAAACGTTAAGGCAATCTTCGCTACCATCATTCACCAAATAGGTTTGCCCCGAGCCTCTTTCCATTTATTTCTAGATTTCAAGTATCCCTTATTGAGAACAACAACCTCACCTCACTCACCTCACTCACCTCACTCACCTCACTCGCACAATAATGAGTTATCACTTGACTTAGTCCCTCTCAAATGAATGATCTAATCTGGTTATTTCATACCATTTGCCAAGTAATTATTTATCTCATGTTTTTTACCGGACTGACACTCGCTGACATTCTCAAGTAGACACTTAACACTAACAAACAAAACAATACAATTTTCAAGTCTACCTCCATATGTTAAATCACGAAATAAGACTATCGTTAGCGACTATACAGTTCAGAATTCCCTTTTTTGCATATAGAACAATTACATTCTGTCACCTACTACTTATGCGTCTACACAATTATTCTGATATTTTCACAATGACAAGTTAATGCCATACTTCAACCTCTACTCCTTTTCAGCACATCTTGACCTTGTAAAAAAGGCATCATACCCTCTTTTCCAGAACCCCAGCCTTCCATATGAACAGCTGTTGAAGAGCCGGCCGCAAAGATATACACAACAACTTCAAACCGATTCTCTATCTTTTAATCCCGCTCTCATAATCACCATGTCAGTTGTATTTTCATCAATGCTTACTTTACATGATCTAATAATGTTCTAGAAAAAAGTCTGATTTTAAGATTTGCTAACAACTGGCATCAATCTTCTAAAAAAACTGTGCACTAAATCTCTCCCAAACAATGCCATTAACATCGGCCTCTTGAGTAAACTTTTTGATAAATTCTAGCGCTGAAGAATCTTCCCACCCATATACCTTTAACTCCCAGAGAGACATTTGTCATCTCGACGAATCGAAAAATTAAGTGACTCCGTTCTCCAGAGCACATATTCATTGGGGACATAAGAGCATGTCTCTGCGCCTAACCGAGCGCTACAACCTACAACTGTCCGATCAATTTTATTCGTCGAAATGGCAATATGTGGTTTTTTTCATAGTTTCTCTTTTGAACCCAACACTTGGGCTCTTATCATAACCAACCATATAAGAGCTTTCACCCATCTTTAGTATATAGCTAATCAAAAAATTGTTCGTTTGAATATTCTCTCGTCACTGCCTATACACCAAATTTTTATACGCCACCCTTAATTCTATTTCTCGCCATGCTAAACTACGAAATATTATGAAATGAATATTGTGATGGTTTCAATAAACACCCCTCACAGACTGCAAATTAATAAGGATTTCCATGACCGATGCTGCTAAGCCCATTATTCTAGTTGATGGCTCTAATTTTCTATTTCGTGCTTATCACGGGTTACCTCCTCTTACTACGCCTAATGGTGAACCTACCGGTGCAATTTTTGGTACCCTTAATATGCTTAGAAAGTTAATCAACAAATATGAACCAGATAAAATGGCAGTGGTTTTCGATGCCAAAGGAAAATCTTTTCGCAATGATATTTACCCCGATTACAAGGCACACCGCCCTCCCATGCCGGATGATTTGCGACCGCAGATAGAGCCGTTGCATGAGATCATTCGCGCCATGGGTATTCCCTTGATATGTCACATTGGTGTTGAGGCAGATGATGTCATCGGCACATTAGCAACACAGGCAGCACAGAATAATACTCCTGTATTGATTGTGTCATCCGATAAAGATCTTGCTCAGCTTGTCACCGAAAATGTCAAACTGTTAGATGGTCTGAAATATACGCTCAGAGGGGTTGATGAAGTCATTGATAAGTTTGCCGTTCGACCAGACCAGATCATAGATTACTTAGCACTTATGGGAGATAGTGCAGATAATATTCCTGGCGTACCAAGCGTAGGCCCCAAGACCGCTGCAAAGTGGCTTGCAGAGTACAACACCGTAGAAAATCTCATCGACAATGCTGAGGCGATAAAAGGCAAAGTTGGTGAAAAACTTAGAGACAATCTTGATAACCTTAAACTCTCAAAAGTACTGGCAACCATTGATACCAACGTCGCAATTGAAGAGTCTCTGGAGGCTTTGCATTTCACCCCCGCAAATAATGAGACTTTGCAGGAGTTTTATTTGCGCTTTAATTTCCGGCGTTGGCTAGAGGAAGTAGGTGGCGCTACCGATGCTCCAGCAAATACGGTACAGCTACCTAAAGAAGACACCACTCCCACAAAATACCATAGTATTTTAGATATCAATGCATTTACTAAGCTGGTCAGCCGACTAGCCAAAACAAAGCTATTCGCTGTAGATACTGAGACCACCAGCCTAAATTATATGGTAGCGGATCTAGTCGGTATTTCTATCTCACTGCAACCTTATGAGGCTTTTTACATTCCAATTAAACATGATTATGAAGGTGCACCACAGCAGCTACCAGCAGAAATCGTACTTTCGACACTCAAACCAATATTAGAGAATCCAAATATCGCTAAGGTTGGTCAGCATATCAAGTATGACATGCATATTTTTGAAAATGTCGGCATTATCTTACAAGGTGTTGCCCATGACACTATGCTTGCCTCTTATTGTTTAGACAGTGTCGCGACTCGTCATGATATGGATAGCTTAGCAAAGCACTATTTGGGCGTAGATACCGTCAAGTTTACAGATATCGCAGGCAAAGGAGCGAAACAGCTAACCTTCAATCAAATTCCGTTAGAAGAAGCTGGACACTATGCAGCAGAAGATGCCGACATTACGCTACGCCTACATAATGTATTAACTGAGAAATTACAGGAATTTTCTGGCCCAGAGAAGATTTACCGAGAAATTGAAGTCCCTACTTTATCAGTTTTAGAAACCATAGAGCATCAAGGTGTTTTGGTAGACACTGATATCCTCGGCCAACTTAGCGAAAAGCATGGTCAAAAACTGCAACAGCTAGAAACACAAGCCCATGAAATCGCCGGTGAGACATTTAATCTTAGCTCTCCCAGTCAGTTGCAGGTGCTGCTTTTTGAAAAACTAGATCTACCCATTATCAAGAAGACCCCTAAAGGCGCACCTTCTACAGACGAGGAAGTCCTTGAGCAACTTGCCAATGAACATCCTCTACCAAAGCTGATATTAGAACACCGCAGCTTATCAAAGTTGAAAAACACTTACACCGACGTGCTACCAAAGATGATTAACCAAAACACTGGTCGAGTTCATACCTCCTATCATCAGGCTACCGCCAGCACGGGCAGGCTCTCTTCTTCTGATCCAAATTTGCAGAATATACCCGCCAGAACTGCTGAGGGTAGAGAAATCCGCCAAGCTTTTATCGCCCCCAAGGGCTACAAAATATTAGCGGCAGATTATTCTCAAGTCGAGCTGCGAATTATGGCACATCTGTCTCAAGATGAACGGCTAATTGAGGCCTTCACTCAAGGAGAGGATATTCACAGAGCAACCGCCAAAGAGGTTTTCGGACTCGATGATAATGGTGAGGTCAGTGCAGATGATCGCCGCTCGGCCAAAGCGATCAACTTTGGCTTAATATATGGTATGAGCGCCTTTGGTTTAGCCAAACAGTTACACATACCAAGAAGCCAAGCTAACGAATATATCCACAGTTATTTTGCTCAGTACCCTGGCGTAAAAGCATATATGGATGCCATTCGCATCAAAGCAAAAACCGATGGCTTTGTAGAAACTATCTTAGGCCGCCGATTATACTTACCAGCCATGCAAGGTCGCGATGCACGTGCCAAACAGGCAGCTGAACGACTAGCTATCAATGCGCCTATGCAGGGCACAGCGGCTGATATTATAAAACTGGCCATGATTAATGTCGCCAAAGCACTAAAAGCAGAGAAGCTCAGAAGCCGAATGATCATGCAGGTACATGATGAAATAGTATTCGAGGCACATAGCACTGAAATTGCCGAATTATCAGCACTTATTCAGCGAGAAATGGCCGCTGTTTTGCCGCTATCTGTGCCATTAGTCGTTGATATCGGCTGCGGCGATAATTGGGATGAAGCCCACTAAGCAATCGTTATTCTAATTAGTTCGCCAGCCAGAATAATCGGCTCAATGAATTTCTGCATCAAGTCTGTGTTAGATAGAGTAAACGCTACTCTGTTTTAGCAAAGACTAGGACCTGCATGAGCTGCAGTGCCTCATGTAGGTTAGGATCGGTTTTGAGCAGCAGTTTCTTTTGTTTCTGATAAAAATTTTCTTGCTCTACTGTTGTTAACTTTTCGACATCGACATCAGCCATTTCAGAAGCTGTTTCAATGCTCTCTAACAGTTTATCCGCATCTAAATTCACAATATCCAAAGAGACATCAGGCGTCACCCCAATATGGTTAATTGACTGACCGCTTGGCCTAACATATTGGCCAACAGTCATTTTAATGCCAGAGCCATCTCTGAGTTGTGTCATCGCCTGTATAGAAGCTTTGCCAAATGTTTTCTGGCCAACAATCATTGCCCGATGATTATCTTGCAGACTGGCTGCCACAATTTCCGCTGCTGAAGCAGAGCCTTTATTAACCATAACAATCAATGGTTTACCATTAATCGCATCTCCAACCTCCGCGGATACACTTTCCTCAGTAAAATTATTACGGCTTTGCGTGGTAACAATCGGACCTGACTCTAAAAATAAATCTGCCATTTGCACTGCTTGAGTTAGTAAACCACCGGGGTTATTACGTAAATCAAGAATATAGGCCCTGGCTCCTATCTGCTCGGACTGCAGTATTTCCTCAATCAAACGACTGGCAGTAGATTGATTAAATGCACCAACTCGGATATAAAAAACACCGTTATAATTTCTAATCTCATGAGTATCTAGTTCAACTGCTTGTCGCTCTAAAGTGTAGTCAGTGGTTTCTCCCAAACTATTCACCACTGTCAACAATATACTAGTGCCGATCTCACCAAGCATATCATTGCTGATATCATCAAAATGCGGGGCGATAGCAGGCTGACCATTGACACTTAGCAGAATATCCCCTGCTTTAATGCCAACACGGCGAGCTGGTGAGTCATCTAGTGTACTCACAATAACAATCTGCTGTCCCTTAGGCTCAATCACGACGCCTATTCCGGCAAACTGTCCTGTAACCGTTTCTTGCGACCGCTTATACTCTTCAGGATCGTAGAAGTCCGAATAAGCATCTAAGCTGCTGACCATCCCTCTGAGGCTGTTATAAAAAAGTTGCTGACTATCAACTGGTTCTACATAGTCCTGCTCAATCATCTCCATCACTTCATTAAACAATGCTAGCTGTGCATCTGTCTGCGCATTTCCAACTGTGCCAACTACGCAGACAGACAACAAAGCGCCTGTCAACACAGAGACAATATGCTTCTTAGGTATTAGAGACAACATTATTAGTAGTCTCTTCTACCTGAGAAAGCCTGAGACAAAGTGCTACTATCAACAAACTCAAGCTCTCCTCCCATCGGAACACCATGAGCAATTCGCGTAGTCTTCACGCCCTGAGACTTGGCTAATTCGGACAAATAATGCGCTGTAGCCTCACCCTCAACGGTAGTATTTGTCGCCAAAATAAGCTCTGTGATATTCTCATCCTCCAGCCTTTTGACCAACAAAGGAATACCCAGCTCTTCTGGGCCAATTCCATCGATAGGCGATAGCTTACCTCGCAAAACAAAATACCGACCTTTAAAAATACTGACTTGTTCAACTACCGCCATATCAGCAGCAGACTCTACAATGCACAGCACCGTCGCATCCCGAGATTGACTTTGGCATATATCACATTGAGTCTGCTCTGCTAAACCCCGACAGATCTCACAGCTTCCTATACGCTCTAATGCCTGATCTATGGCTTGCGCAATCTGCTTCGCCCCAGTTCTATCGTGTTGGATAAGCTGCAATGCCATTCTTTGTGCGCTCTTAGGTCCTACACCCGGCAGTTTCCTCAGGATGTCAATAAGCGTATTCATGGCAGGTGGAAAGATCACAATAGCAGCCTTGTAAGTAATTAGAAAGGAAGATTCATGCCCGGAATATTCGGCAGGTTTAGTCCAGATGTGATCTCAGACATTTTCTCCGCACTGGTGTCGCTAGCTTTACGTGAAGCATTGTTAAATGCAGCGGCCACTAGATCCCCTAGCATCTCAAGATCATCAACCAAAGACTCATCAATTTTGACACCCTTCACTTGGTGTTTACAGGTCATCGTCACCTCGACCAAGCCACCACCAGACTCTCCGGTTACTTGGACATTCGCCAAATCGTCCTGAGCCTGCTTCATCTTCTCTTGCATTTCTTGGGCTTGTTTCATCATATTTCCGAGACCGCGCATATGTTCTCCTTTAACTTTAATTCTTCGCCTATAAATATACTAACAGCCTGACAAGCTAGGCTTAGTCGTCTGCTTTAGGTAAAATCTTCACTTGATTAGGGTCTAATGTCACCCCAAACTCTGATTCAATCTGTTGAATATTGGGATCTTTTCTTAATCCATCAAGAGCACTCTCTTGATGTTGTTGCTGTTTTTTCTGAACAATCTCAGCAGGGGTTTGCAATGCTTTTTTAGCGCGTTCTTCTGCTGTAGCAACAGTAATTTCTAGCTGAATGTCTGCACCATATAACAGCCCAAGTGCACGAAGAATTGCTTTCTCTGCCATATCAGTATGCAAAGTATCCACCTCTGCACTTAAGATAAGACTGAGTTTCTTCTTCAATGCATCATAATCAAAGAATGCACAGTTGGCAGCTAAACTCTGAGCAAAACCGGGCACAGGTAATCCTGCTGAAATCGCCGCCCAGTTTTCTTTGCTAAGCTCCATCGACACGCTATCTACACCTGTTGAGTTATGCATGGTAGTTTGTGGCTGCGCCGCAGTAGTTTGCGTGGCAACAGTCGCTGCACTATTAGCTGTCACTTGCTGTTGATCTATGTTCTCATTCGCCGCTATATCTGCAAAAGATTGCATGGGCGCTGGCGCTGTATCTATAATAGGCTCAGAAATTTCTATAGATTGCCCCTGCTCAGAACGCATTTCATCACTGTCATCAGAACGTTGTGATGATTCTGATATTGATGCAGATAATAGTGATGAAGGTGGTGAAAAGTCATTATCATCAATAACAGCAACTACTTCGCTATGATTCCGCTCAGTGCTTTGCAACGCGGTACTCACCGCTTGTGCTTGACTCGGCTCATCAAAACCGACCTCAATATCCGCTTCCGAGAAAATCTTATTAGCGCCGGAATGATGGTCATTCGTTAAGGTCTGAACGGAGGCCGGAATTTCCATTTCCAAATCACTCACATCAACTGAACCTACACCAGTCCAACGTATCTTTGGTTTAGGTTTTTTAGGCACATTTGCTTCTGCTGTACTTGTTGGCGCTATTTGCGTTTTTTTCTCAGTCGTAGTTTCTGTTATCCCAAAGCCTTCAGGCGGTTGTCTTTTAACGCCTATTTCCTCAGAAATTGATTCAGCTTGTGTAATATGAACTGGCTCCCCTGCTGTTTGAAGTTGTTCATCGTTGCTAGGTGCAAAATTACTCGTTTCAACTGATGTGATATTATTGTTGATAACATCACTAACCGATTCTGCTACAGCCGGCATATCAACCCGATTCTCTAACACGGCAGTCCCTGCTTCTGCATCATCTGCACTATCCGTCACCTCCCAAGGTGGTGACTGCTCTGTGGCATTCTCTGCTGTTTCACCATGAGCTTGATCCCGAGGTACTTGCTCATCATCACTGAGCTTATTAAGCTCAATATCAGCCGACCCCACAGCTGGGGAATCTGTTGCTGTTATTACTAATTGAGACCGTTCTTGCGACTCAGGTGCCTGTTCGATTGAACTGTTAACTCTGTTGTCTGCACTTTCCTCTGTAGCTTGTGCCTCTGCTACAGTAGCCTTTTTTTGACTTCCCGCATCACCAGCAGAGGAAGTATCTATGCGCTGTTGCATAGCAATAGTCTGCGCCTTGGTGGCATTATCCCAATCCAGCGCAGCACGCTCAATAATCGTAGGCTTAAATGCCAACAAACGAACCCATGTCATTTGAAATCCAAGAAATGGCGTTGGCGCATAGGGCTGGTCTTTTCGCGCCTGCAAAATTATTTGATACCAAATTTGCAAATCTTCAGAAGAGACATTTCGCAAAGCCGTCACGCACTCTTTGCCGAGCTGAATTAAGATTGGCGAAACTGGTGAGCGCTCAAATTGCAATACTGCCGTCGATTGCACCACCTCAAGCATATCGACCAGTACCGTGTCAAAATTTAGCGACCGCGATTCTGCCAACGCCAATTTTGAGAATAGCAAATCAACATCTTGATTGATTAATGCCAGAAACATTTCTGCTAATAAATTATGCGATACTGTGCCTAACATTTCGGTAACAGTTGCCAACTCCACTTGTCCCTGACCAAAAGCAATACCTTGGTCTAATAGGGTTAAAGCATCACGCATACTTCCGCGTGCAGCTTGGGCTATGCGGTCTAGCGCTCGCTCATCAAAAGCAATCTCTTCCTGAGTTAATATACTTTGCATACGCTCCGCAATCATTTGCTGCGGAATTATTCGCAAACTAAACTGTAAACAACGCGAAAGAACCGTAATGGGGAGTTTCTGGGGGTCTGTAGTCGCTAAAATGAATTTAACGTGCGGTGGTGGCTCTTCCAATGTTTTCAGCAACGCATTAAAACTACTGGTTGAGAGCATATGCACTTCATCTATCAGATAGATTTTGTAACGGCCTCGGCTGGGCAGATAATTGGCATTCTCTAATAGTTCTAATGTGTCTTCAACACGAGTTCTCGAGGCAGCATCTACCTCTATAAGATCAGGAAAGCGACCTTCTTGGATATCTGTACATGAGCTACAGGTATTACAGGGATTTGCACTAACTCCGTTGGTATCGCAGTTCAATGATTTAGCAAAAAGTCTTGCCAAGGTGGTTTTTCCAACACCTCTGGTGCCAGTAAATAAAATCGCTGAGTGTAAATGACCGCTACTTAGTTGAAACGTTAACGGTTGTAGGACATGTGCTTGCCCAACGACATCATCAAATTTTTGGGGACGCCATTTTCTGGCCAGTACTTGATAGGTCATTCCATTCCTCAATTCGCTCGCACTACAGTTTGTTTGCTTGGCGAGAGGTAAGAAATGATGGGAGGCGCCCCCACCAGCTTGATCTCGGCACCCGTGACAACTGCTACCGTTGCTCCCTTCCGGGCCTGGCGGGGTTGACAGCGCTACGCTGCGAGGAACCAATGGAGGCACCATACTGATACCGAAACGGAATTACTAAACCATTTCGCCATACAAGCCGCATATTCTATCCTCTCTTTTTCAAAATTGCACCTGCTGCCAAAGAAAAACCTTAGATAATCATTAGAAATATTCGCCATTTTTATGCGAGACCAAGTAAGGCATTGACTTCCCGACACTTTATGAGACAAGCTGAATTTTCAGGTTTCCCCTATTGATATGCCGCAGAGCTCAATAACTAGAATTATCATGCCATTTTACGCGTAGCTTTAAAATATCAGCTAAAATGTCATCAATCTACAGACATCTTAACGCCATTAAACCAAACCTAGATCATTGAGCTATATTTATGCATACTCCTTTAGCGCCTCCAACAGATCACTCCTCTGTCTCCAGTGGAAAAATTGCCGTTGTATTGGTCAACCTTGGCTCGCCCAGTGCACCAACAGCCAAAGCATTAAGGCCTTATTTAAAACAATTTTTAAGTGACTCTCGAGTAGTGGAAATACCAAAACCGCTGTGGTGGCTGATTCTCAATGGCATTATCTTAAATACTAGGCCTAAAAAATCGGCTGCCATTTATGAAAGTATTTGGGACCATCAGCGAGGCCTCTCACCATTAATCGCACACACAAAAGACCAAGCTGACAATCTACAAGTGCTACTAAGCGAGAGTCATGCCGAGGTAAAGGTGGTTTATGCCATGCGCTACGGTGAGCCAGCCCTTGGGGAAACCATAGAACGCCTGCATCAGCAAGGTTATGACAGACAGCTTATTATGCCGCTCTACCCTCAATACGCGGCCAGCACTACCGCGACTGTTGTAGATGAGGTTAGCAATCACTTGCGTACAATGCGACATCAGCCCACTATCCGGTATTTACCACCTTATTATGACCATCAGGCCTATATCTCCGCGCTGGGCGAGAGTGTCAAAAGTCATTTTCAAACACTTGATTGGAGACCTCAGCATTGCATTGCCTCATTTCATGGCATACCCAAACGCTATTTTGAACTGGGCGATCCCTATCACTGCCATTGTGCCAAAACCACGCGCCTATTAAATGAAAACCTTGTGGATATTGATTTACCGGCTTGGGAGATGACTTTTCAATCTTTATTCGGCAAAGCTGAATGGTTGAAGCCTTACACCGAACCCCGACTTATTGAGCTAGCCAAGCATGGCGTGAAAAATGTTGCCGTTATTTGTCCTGGCTTTTCCGCGGATTGCTTAGAAACATTAGAAGAGATTGCCATCGCGGCCAAAGAAGCATTTGTTGAACATGGCGGTGAAAACTTCACGCTGGTTTCCTGCTTAAACAGCAGCGACCCAGGTATGCAAATGCTACACGACCTGACTACACAAGAGCTATCAGGTTGGGTTTAATGTCAGCTGTTATTTTTAGAATCCTATGAATGCCGCCGATTGGCTGACACTAAGTCTCGTCTGTCTTGCCGGTGCAGCATCGCCCGGCATGAGTTTAGCGATGATTATTAAAAATACTATCGCAGCAGGCTCTTCTGCTGGTATCCTTGCCAGCTGGACTCACGCCTTCGGAATATTTTTTTATGCGCTTATCACCGTATTTGGCATGGGCATAGTCTTTGAAAAACTGCCTTGGCTATTTAATGTATTGCTCATACTCGGTGCGCTATACCTGCTGAGAATTGGCATTCTCAGCTTTCTGCAATTCTTTAAAGAAAGCACAAGCTCCTCTGATTTCACTGCCAATAATGCGAAAGCCAAGATTGGCAATAGCTCGTCCTATGTTACTGCAGCAAAAGATGGGCTTTCTATCGCCACTTTTAATCCCAAAGTTCTGCTGTTTTTTGGTGCTATTTTCACAGGCTTTATTCAACAACAAAGTACCCTAGAGAAAATTTCCATGGGGTTAGTCGCTTTATTGACTGATGGGATTTGGTACAGCTTTATCGCTTTGCTGATTGGCATACCCAAAATCAGAAATAGCTTTTTAGCACACCAGAAATGGTTGTCACTGATATTTGGCTTTGTGTTCTGCGGCTACGCTCTTTACCTAGCCGCCGGTGCTTTAATCCTGTGAACTGAATTACAGCTCAGCTAATATCTGCTGCTGTTTTTCAGCCGTCAGTCTTGGCCCATATTGCTGCACCACTGCGCCCGCTGTTTTATTGGCCAGTCTAATCGATTTCTCAACTTCCCAACCGCTAACAATACCAAAGAGATAAGCCGCGGCAAAGGAATCTCCTGCACCGTTAGTATTCAAGACTGTAATTTCATCAGTCTCCACATGGAAAATCTCGCCATTTACTTTAGCCATAGCACCTTTAGCACCAAGAGTTACCACGACATTAGAAGCAATTTCTGACAAGCGATTCAACGCCTGATGAATGTCATCAGCATCAGTAAAGCTAATTGCTTCATCCTCATTGCTAAAAAGCACATCTACCCCAGCGTTACCGTGGGAAATCATGCTCTGCAAACCTGCTTTGCAAAAGTTGGTCATCGCAGGGTCAGAAAATGATAGCGCCACTTTACCACCAGCTGCTTGTACCAGCGATTTCGCATAGCAAGCCGCCTCTATGGAATTATCCAGCGATGCCATATATCCCTCGAGATAGAGATAACGACTTTGTTGTAATAAATCTTCATTAATATTTTCAATAGCCAACTCACTAGAAACCCCTAAATAGGTATTCATGGTTCGCTCTGCATCTGGAGTAACCATTACCATGCACTGACCACTATTTCCAGCCTGCATTACTGCTAGACCTTCATCTATCTCAACACCGCCAAGGCGCATATCTTCACAAAAGAATTTGCCGATTGGATCATCGGCGACTCTACAAGCATAAAAAGTGCTAGCACCAAAGTTTTGAGCCCCCATAATGGTATTACCTGCCGAACCACCACTGGCTTGTTTATGCAACTCGCCACCTAGCTCATCATTACGTGATAGCACAGATAAAATATGAGCCAATTGTTCATCATCAATCAGTTCCATCATCGCTTTTTTTACACCCAATGCTTCTAAGGCTTGATCGGTAAGCACATATTCAGAGTCAACCAAGGCATTGCCTAGGCCGTAGATATCAAATTTCATAATTTCCTTAATATTCGTAATATGTCCAAATAATACCATCATTAGTTATCCAATGCTGATGTACTTACCAAAATCTATATTATTAAAGCACCACATAATATGCTTCTAAGCAATAAGCAATAAGCAATACATACTTCAATTTTAAAAGCATCTGCTCAATA
>CAKMZF010000005.1:37215-45378 GCA_929200405.1 uncultured Gammaproteobacteria bacterium
TAAGCAATAAGCAATAAGCAATACATACTTCAATTTTAAAAGCATCTGCTCAATATAACGGTAGTATTTTTATATGATCGTTGACCCAGATAACAACATAATCAAAGAGCCGCATTTCTACAGATAATCATGATGCTACTTTTACTGCTGATTTTAATAACAGCAAAATAGAGGGGAACGCTCAAAATATAATTTATGACTCTCAACTCTTGGCCGAAACTTTCGAATCTACTTCAATTACGGATTCAAAATTTAATGGAAATTTAAATATTAACTCTAATCTTTCATCAGGTCACTCTGCTTCCGGTGATTATTCCAGTGGATTGTATGGTCCAGAAGCTGTAGAGCTATTAGGTAGTTTCGGTGCGAATAACCAAGATGATAACTTCTCAATTATTGGAAATATATACGCAACAAAAAATTGATAAATACTAGTACTCTCTATTCCATTCGAAATACGCTTGTTTTTTCACGTTATCGTAGAACTCATAGTTACTTTTATTGCGTGAATATTTCACCGTAAGGCTGGGATAAAAGTATTTCCATGGACGGACTTTTGGCAAAGCCAGCGTAGTGCTGGCTTCAATTTTCTTGTCTTCTCGCTCTTCTGCTATCCCAAAGCTAGTGCCATCATATTGGCTAATCGAGTAGCTAACATTCGCTCGCCATGTCACAGCAGGTTTGTCTAGCAAGGTCGTGCCTAAACCCACAATAGCACGCTTGTAGTTATAAGCTTCAGTATCTGTTTTGTGTCGTGAACCACCTAGCTGCATCCACCAAGATTTTATACATGGAGAAAAGCTGGTATTCACGGAATAGTCTTGATAACTGCGACTATCATTCACTAAATCTTTACCTAGTTCCACCTTAGGCGACCATGAGACCCAGCAATTATTATCCCAGCCTTTGTAGTGCGTGGCTGCCAGTGAGTTTTGCACGGCAACATGATCTTCTCTGGTATAACTATGGTTATTTCGATAAGTCACAGAGATCCTTTGTCGCGGTGCTATCCTATTGGCATAGGTCACTTGGGCGCCAGCTTCATAGCTGCCAATATCTTTGTCCTTCCAGTAGCGCGTCATTTTGCCATCTACTTTACCTGACACACTCTGGCGCTGATCAATTTTGTAGTTATAGCCAACATTACCACTTAGCTTTAGTGCGATATCAGACTTTGGCTTGCTATCATCGTTTAACTGAAACGGCAGTCCAAAAATGGTAACGACCTCGTTAAAGGTGGCGTTATTAATATTGTCGTCTGGCGAAATCGAAAAATCTACGTCATATGACCACGGGTTTTCAGCTTTAATCGCTCTCAACAAATTGACAATGCCCTTCTGCACCGACTCTGGCGCATCAATGTCTAGCTCTTGCTCAAGTAATTCGCGGGCTTTGGCATTTTCGCCCATGCCTTTATATATAAGTGCCAGATCTAATTTGGGTCTCGGCCATTGAGGATATTGTTGAATAAGCGCATGATACAGAGCAATCGCAGTCTGCTTCTGCCCTCTTTGCCATTGCTTAACTGCAAACTCCGCCAAAGGATAATATTCCGCGCGCTTGCTGGGCATCTGGGTTCTGTTCAAGATTCGCTGCGTTAGTAGCTTTTCAGCCAGAAAGCTATCATTGGGATTTTTCTTAGCTGATTTTTTCTTTGCTGAAGTAGGCTTAATCGCTTTAGATGATACAGACTTCGATTTTTCATGCGCCGTATAAAAACTATTTAATTGCTGTCGTAATGTTTCTGCCTCAACGGACATAGCCATGCCCATGCTTAGGCAAGCTAATAAGAGCAAAGTGCTGTAATTCATGTAAATTTATTACTGTTACTCTGGATATACGCTACCGCGATAGCTGTGCTATCAAATGCCATTTCTGGTAGTCTATTTATTGAGAAAAATTTCGCTTCTAAAGCATCGTCTGCAGCAGCTAGCTGTCCGCTATAACTCCGCGCGTGATACAAAATAAAGATTGAAGCCCCTTTGCCTGAAATCGCAACATCTGGATTATGACTAACCGATATCAACTCACCCAGTGTAACGCGCAAACCCGTTTCCTCTGCCACTTCTCTTATTGCAGTTTGTTCGGGATCTTCATAGCCGTCGACAAAACCAGCAGGCAAGCACCACTTACCTTGCTCTGGCGGTACTGCACGTTTAATCAACAGTAGCTCACGCATTCCCTGCTCACTGGATCGGGTAATTAACACCCCCACACCGACTTTAGGCTCTTTAAAATAAACATAATTACAGCTGGGGCAGCTGGGTCGCAAATACCCATGCCGCTCACGCATCTCCAACCTATCACCACAATGTGGACAATATTTATATTTTTCGGGGAAACGCTTGGTCACGATAATCCTTATTTACGCTTAGCAAATACCGACTCTATTCTGCATAATGCCTGCTCTAATAATTCATCACTGGTCGCAAACGAGAGACGAATGCAATTGACTTGACCAAAAGCGGAGCCGGGTACTACCGCAACCCCTGCTTCTAATAAGCGCTCACAGAGTGCTACATCATCGGCAATATCTGCCATGTCTTTAATCGCCTGCTCACAATTAGCAAAGGCGTAAAATGCACCGTCAGCAGGCGTGATACTTACACCCGATATAGCTGACATCCGCGTATAAACATAATCGTGGCGTTTTTTATAGGTCTCTCTCATCACGGCAATACAGTCTTGTGGACCTTGCAATGCTGCTAGCGCGGCTGCTTGTGAGACGGAGCAGGCATTTGAGCTACATTGAGACTGCACCTTGCCCATCTGCTTAATGATATCTGTCGCCCCTGCACTATAGCCTATCCGCCAACCAGTCATCGCATAGGCTTTAGAGACACCGTTAATCACGACGACTCTATCCTTCAGGTCCTCACAAACCATCGCTAAATTGCAAAACGGCTCATCGGACCATAATATCGGTTCGTAAATATCATCCGATAATACAATAATTCTCGGGTGCTTCCGTAAAACCTCGCCTATTGCCTCTAGCTCTGCTCGCTTATACGCCATGCCTGTTGGGTTAGAAGGGCTATTGAGCACAAGGCATTTGGTTTTCTCGGTAATTAAGCGCTCCAGCTGCTCAGCGGTAATTTTGTATTGACTGGCTTCAGTGGTTTCCGCGACAATCGGCTCCCCATCGGCTAGCTTTACCATATCTGGGTACGATACCCAATAAGGCGCAGGAATAATTACCTCATCTCCAGCATCGACAATCGCCATCATCAGATTATAGCAACCTTGCTTGCCCCCAGAGGAGATTAAGATTTGATCAGTAGTATAAATCAACTGATTATCTCGGTTAAACTTATCACACACTGCTTGACGCAATGCAGAGGTACCAAACAGGGGTGTATATTTGGTCTGCCCTTCTCGTATGGCTTGATACGCTGCTTCTTTAATAAAATCTGGAGTATCAAAATCTGGCTCTCCAACACTTAGCGAAATAATATCTTGACCCGCTTCTTTTAGCGCCGCAGCACGGGAAGCGATAACCATTGATGGCGAGGTGTTTACTTTGCCCATTCGGCTAGCAAAATGTGATACTGTATTATCCATAAATTTCCGTTATGATTGTTTTCGGTTAAAGCGACTCAATAACATTGATATAAACGTCAGCACTTTACAAAGCACAGATAAAACACAGGCTTCTTACTTTGAAAAAGCCGTAAAAATGCAATGCTTTATTCACGGCCATACTATACAACGCATCAGTAAAATCAATATTTAAACAAAACTATGACGACAGAACCTGACCATAAGAAAACCGGTGAAAAAAGAGAGTTTGCTCTTACTACTGATTATAAACCTGCGGGCGATCAACCAACTGCTATCGCAGAGCTAGTTGATGGTCTAGATAATGGTCTGCGCTTTCAAACCTTGCTGGGTGTAACTGGCTCTGGTAAGACATTTACCATGGCGAATGTCATTGCCAACACTCAAAGACCAGCGATGATTATGGCACATAACAAGACTTTAGCAGCGCAGCTCTACGGGGAAATGAAAGCGTTTTTTCCTAACAATGCTGTTGAGTACTTTGTGTCTTATTTTGATTATTACCAACCCGAGGCATATGTACCTAGCTCCGATACCTTTATTGAGAAAGACTCTGCTGTCAATGCTCATATTGAGCAAATGCGGCTCTCAGCTACCAAAGCGATTATGGAACGCCGTGATACTATTATCGTGGCGACCGTCTCAGCCATCTATGGCCTTGGCGATCCCAGTAGTTATCTCAAAATGTTATTGCACCTTTCAGTGGGTGAAATTATTGATCAACGTGCCATTTTACGACGCTTAGCCGAGCTGCAATATACTCGCAACGATATAGAGTTAACCCGTGGTACCTTTAGAGTTCGTGGTGAGGTTATAGATATACACCCTGCCGAGGAAGAAAAAGAGGCAGTCCGCATTGAGTTATTTGATGATGAAATTGAACAGCTCAGTTATTTTGACCCACTCACGGGGCAAATTCTACGCCGTGTTCCCCGAGCCACCATATACCCTAAAACCCACTTTGTGACTCCCAAAGAGCGTGTTGCCAAAGCAATAGAGACCATCAAAATAGAAGCAAAGGCAAGGTATGAAGAACTGTTAGAAGCCAATAAATTAATAGAAGCACAGCGCATAAAAGAGCGTACGACTTTTGATATAGAAATGATGACAGAGCTAGGTTATTGCAGTGGTATCGAGAACTACTCCCGACACTTAACCGGCAGACCGGGAGGCGAGCCACCGCCGTCACTACTAGACTACTTGCCTGATGACGCACTTATGTTCATTGATGAATCGCATGTCACCATCCCGCAAATCGGCGCTATGTACAAAGGTGATCGCTCTCGTAAAGAAAATTTGGTCAACTATGGTTTTCGACTGCCATCTGCACTAGACAATCGGCCGCTGCGCTTCGATGAGTTTGAGGAACGCACTGGGCAAATTATCATGGTTTCTGCCACACCATCTAAGTATGAAGAAGCCAATGCCGATGCGGTAGTGGAGCAAGTCGTCAGACCCACTGGACTGCTTGATCCACAACTGGAGGTTAGACCAGTTTCCACAGGAAAAACCACGCAAGTTGACGACCTGCTAAGCGAGATCAGAATTCGTGCCGATAAACATGAACGTATATTAGTCACTACTCTGACCAAAAAAATGTCTGAAGACTTGACTGACTTTCTCTCAGAAAACGGCGTTCGAGTGCGCTATTTGCACTCAGATATAGATACTGTAGAAAGAGTCGAGATAATCCGAGATCTGCGACTTGGGGAGTTTGACGTACTTGTCGGTATCAACCTGTTGCGAGAAGGCTTGGATATACCAGAAGTCTCATTGGTCGCTATACTAGATGCTGACAAAGAAGGTTTTTTGCGATCAGAACGCTCTTTGATACAGACTATTGGTAGAGCCGCTAGGAACGCTGACGGGCTCGCTATACTCTATGCAGATAAAATCACCGATTCTATGCGCAAAGCAATAGATGAGACTCAGAGACGCCGTACTAAACAAATTGCCCACAATGAGCAGCATGGCATCGTTCCCAAAACCATTACCAAATCCGTTGAAGATATCTTAGAAGGCGCCTCTATGCAGCGCGCTGCAGCTGGCAAAGGTGGCGCTAGTAAAAGCGATATTACCAAAACTATTGATGCCAAAACGCTCAGCAACCCCAAAGCTATTGCTGCAGAAATTGCCAAACTAGAAAAGCAAATGTTTGTCTATGCAAAAGACTTAGAGTTTGAAAACGCGGCAAAAACCAGAGATGCTATTGAAGAGCTGAAAAATCTGGCTTTTACCTAAGTACAATTATCTGAGCAATAATAGGGCAATAATAGATATACCCAGTTATAGCGGAAGCAATCTATTGAAATGACTCTTTCACTGCAACATGCAATGAAACTTAACACGCAACTAACAAACAACTTCTACAGAGCGCTTAGCCCTCTATCTAGGTCAGCTTTTATATCTTCTATATGTTCAAGGCCTACTGATAAACGTATCATTCCCTCATTAATACCTGCTTGCGCTCTATCCTCATCACTTAAACGACCATGTGTTGTGGTGGCAGGGTGAGTGATTGTGGTTCTGACATCGCCTAAATTTGCGGTACGTGATAGCAGTTGAGTCGCATCGATCACAGCCCACGCAGCCTCTCGACCTCCTGCCAATTCAAATGCCAACACACCACCAAAATCGCTCTGCTGTTGTTTCGCCAACTCGTGTTGTTTATGACTCGGCAAACTAGGATGATTAACACTTTTAACTTTAGGGTGCTGTTCTAGCCAAGCTGCTAAAGCATTGGCATTTTCGCAATGTTTAGCGACACGAATCGGTAGTGTCTCTAAGCCTTTCTGAAATATCCACGCATCAAAAGCCCCCATCGTAAAACCGAGTGATCGCTGCAATGTTTGCACCTGCTCACCAACAAAGGCTTGGCTACCAACCAATGCCCCACCTACAGCCCTACCCTGACCATCCAGATATTTAGTTGCGGAATGCATGACTACATCAGCACCAAGCTCTAACGGACGTTGTAACACTGGCGAGCAAAAGCAGTTATCAACAGCTAACAGCGCACCATTATCATGGGCCATGGCTGCCAAGGCCTTGATGTCAGCTAAATCTATACAGGGGTTCGTCGGTGACTCTACAAATAATAATTTGGTTTCTGGTCGTATAGCAGCTCTCCACGCCTCAGTATCACCCACTTCTACTAAAGTAACGTCTACACTAAATTTTTTAAATATCTTAGTAAATAAAGTAATCGTTGATCCAAACATGGTTTTCCCAGCCACCACATGGTCTCCAGCAGCTAAGGCCGTCATTACTAGCAAGGTACACGCTGCCATACCTGATGCTGTAGCAACACAAGCTTCGCCGCCTTCTAAAGCGGCTAGTCTGCGCTCAAAAGCTTTAACAGTTGGGTTGCTAAATCGGGAATAAACATTACCAGGCATACCATGCTGAAATACCCCTGATGCTGCCTCAGCAGATGGAAACATAAAACTTGATGTTAGAAATACCGCATCACTATGCTCGCCCTCTTCGGTAGTTTTAACGCCACCACGAACTGCGACAGTATCGGGATGATAAACAGGAACCTGCGTACCTGAACCATCGAAGTCTTGAATGTTTACATTATTTTTAAGAGATTGTGTGGTCATTACAATTGAGCTCAGTGGGTAAAGCACAATATTGACACATTTTAGAGCATTGAACCAGTATGAAGATGCTGAGATATAATCTAGGGCGATAATTAAAGATGCCTAGTTCTTTAAAATCTCAGAGTAGCGAAAAAGATTGGCTGCTACGCAAAGCAGCCAATCTCTAAGATCAATAAATGCTGAACTAAATTACATACCTTTTAGTTGCTGTAATGCACCTGACCAATCTTCAACATGATGAGTACGGATAATTTTTCCATCTTCTAAAGTGTGAATATCAATAGACATAATTTCAAAACTTTTACCTTTGCCATCAACTCCGAAAAGTGGACCTGCTGGTGTACCCGTCGCACGGCCGCGAACAACTACACGATCATCACCTTCGATCATCTCTTCAACTTTCCAATTCAAATCTGGTATAAGTTTTGCAAAACCACCTAACTGACCAACTAACTGCTCCCGACTTTTCGCTTTGCCTGAGTAGTCGCCAATGCTCTCCCAACCTTCAGTTGTTACATCGCGAAACTTGTTAGCATGCTCTTCAGAAGCAGGGTTACTTAGAAAATCATAAAACACTTGAACCGTTTCTTTGTCATCTGCAATTGCATTTGATGAAAGAGCCAAGAAACCACTGATAGAGGTTAAAAGCACCGCTGCAAGTTTAAAATTTTTAGAAAACATGTTGTCATCTCCTGTTTTGAATGAGAACCGAGTATAAATCCATTCTCATTAGATGATAATATGGTATAAATAGATTTCACAATTCGATATAACAGATCAATACTAGAACATCTTAGACAAATCGAAATTTTCGCCAAAACCGCAAAACTCAGGTGATTTAGAAAAACAGCCGATACATCAGAACCTATCCCCCCTAAGTAGTTAATCATCGTACTTCTGCGCAAAATATGATTAGCAATCACTGAAACTTTCATTGGTTTAGTCTCAAATAAATCTACCGCATTAGATAGGACATACATGAATGCCTCCCTTGCAGTCA
>CAKMZF010000006.1:0-23177 GCA_929200405.1 uncultured Gammaproteobacteria bacterium
TTTTTAAAGAATAAGCATGTTGTGATGCTTCATAGTGACGAGACTATGATAATGAAGCTCAAGTTCGCAACTAGTTTTATAATCGGTTGCGAGCTTGGTTTGGCGTGAGGCCTAGATCAGTACTTAACTATTAACTAACTGATCATATATCTCGGGGTCGGTAGCGCCCTCTGAGCCGATGAATAGAACTCGTGATTTTGAATTTAATCCGATTTTAGTTTTTAAAGCAGGATCTCTGACAGCGGCAATAAAAGCGGCTAGTCCTGCAACTGCACTCTCACCTGCGGTGATCGCGGGGTCATTCTCAAGAGGTCTGGCACATAAACGCATGGTAGGCGCGACTATGCTATCTGGTATGGTGAGATAGTCTGAGACTTCCTCTTCTAATATATCCCAAGCCAATGGTGATGGCTCTCCGCAGGAAAGCCCTGCCATGATAGTTTCTTGCTCTATCTGCACTGCTGTCTGCTGCTGATTTTGAGCGCTTTGAAATAGACAATCAGCTAGTTCGGGTTCAACAACGATAAAGCGTGGAGTGTTATCACTCCAGTGTTGGCGTAGGCCAGCTGCAACTCCAGCGGCAAGGCCGCCAACACCGCCTTGCACAAATACATGTGTTGGGGCGGTGTCTATTTGCTGGGTGATTTCGTGAATCATGACGCCGTAACCTGACATCACGTCTTTAGGAGGCTGGCTATAGCCAGACCATGAGGTGTCAGAGACCACAAACCAGTTATTGGCGTCTGCTTCTTCCCGAGCTAAACGCACGGAATCATCATAGTCTCCGGCTATCCGGACAACTGTTGCCCCGAGCTCTTGCATGGCTTTTTCTCTACCTTCGGATACTTCGGCATGGATATAGATACGGCAAGGTACACCAAACATGGCAGCACCCCATGATAGCGAACGTCCATGATTGCCATCTGTGGCTGAGACTAATGTGATTTTACTGACTTCTTGAGCTAATGTACCAGAACGAATCTCAGCCATGGAAATCTCTCTGCTTAAGCGATTGGTGAGCTCACGTTGTATAACTCTAAGCCCAGCATAGGCTCCACCTAATGCCTTAAAACTCCCTAGTCCAAAGCGTTCTGCTTCGTCTTTGTACAAAATGCCTGCTACGCCTAGGGCTTTCGCTAGAGCAGTTAAGTGATGCAAAGGTGACACTTGGTAGCCTTCCCATGAAGTAATTTCATCAACTGCAGTGGCAAAATTTTCCCTAGTTAAAACACGTTCTGCAGCACGTATATTCGATTTAACAGTAGGGGTAGCGCTAAAGGCTTTTAGCTCGGCTTTTTCAAAAACGTCAAACATCGGTACTCCTTAAATGTCGTATAAATTATAGTGTTTTTATAGCGGCAAACGTTCGCTAGCTAGTCTAGCCCAGAAAGCAGCGCCTAGGACTAGAGCGTCATCACTAAAATCATAATCATTTGAGTGGAGGGGTCGTGCATTTACGCCTTCAGTACCATTACCCATTAAGATAAAGCAGGCTGGGTTTGCTGCTGCAAAATGAGCAAAATCCTCTGAGAATGACATTGGCTCTCTATCTGGAACTACCGCATAACCTAGGTTAGATGCTGCCAACATTGCCGCATCTGCACAGCTGGCATGGTTAATGGTCTCTATAAACTCGGTGTTAAAAGAAAACGTGGCGGTGACGTTATGCGCATCTGCAATGCCATTAACAATTCGTGCCATAGCCTGTCGGATAATCTCCCTGTCTTCAGGGGTCCTTGCTCTTACGTCACCTTTTATAATGCCATTGCCGGGCAAAATATTACGTGCACCATCAGTGACAAATTCGGTGACAGAGACCACCGCGCCTGCGCCCGGTGTTAGCTTTCTGGCAATAATGGTTTGCAAGGACAAAATTATCTCTGCGCCGACGATCAAGGCATCTACTCCGGCTTGAGGCATTGCAGCATGGCCACCTTGCCCTTGTATGGAAATTTCAAAGAGGCTTTCACTGGCGCAGATATTTCCATACCGTGTAGAGAACTCCCCCAATGGCGCACCGGGTAGATTATGAATGGCGTAAATCTCATCGGCCGGAAACTTTTCTAGAACTTTGTCATCAAGCATTGCTAGTGCGCCTAAGCCGCATTCTTCATTAGGTTGAAACAGGAAGTAAACTGTGCCATCAAAATATTGATCTTGAGAGAGAAAAGCTGCTGCGCCTAAGAGCATAGCGCTATGACCATCATGGCCGCAGGCATGCATCATATTGGGCTTGGTAGAACAATAGTCGTGAGTGCTCTTCTCATCAATTGGCAGAGCGTCCATATCTGCGCGGAGCATGATTGAGGCTGAACTGCTACCGCAACGTAAAACACCAATAACGCCAGTTTGTCCGAGATTCTCGTGAACTTCTAAACCCAACGATTTGAGTGCATCACTAACTTGTTTGGCAGTATAAACTTCGTTAAATCCAGACTCTGGATTACGGTGCAGATCATGGCGAAAATCGACCATCATCTGATAAAATGGCTGCAAACTCTCTTTGCGAATAGCCTGTAACTTGTTCATATTTTTCAACTTATTCTTGTTTTTCTCTCTAATCTCTTTTTTATAGCACAATCAAGCAATTTATCTGGCAGACTGGGATGCTAGAAAATAAGCTTTGTAGGACGCATTCTACTGTGCTTGATTATGTTATTTTGCTACCAATAGTGCAAAACAGATTTCTATAGTGCGACCTTCTTAGTCCTGTGCCTATTTAGAAAAGGGTATTAGTGAACATAAATATATTTGCTGCATAATTAATAATACCCTACTATGGATGAGTTTTAGCACTATAAAACTCTCAAAGACAAAGAAAGTATGTTTGATACTGTATTGGAATTATTCCCCAAAACCTCGCCAGATTATGTGACTATAAAAGATGACCCTATCTTTAATCCTGCGATTCATTTGTCATTGGAGTTACCGACAAGCGCTTACCGACTACAAGACTTTGGTTATAATGACTCAATACTCGCTTCCGTGCCGACCGAGATTGCCGCAACTTCCTGCTTTCGGGTGTTGAGCGATGAAGGCGTGGCTGCGCTATATCATGTGTGCAAGCAATTAGAAGCATTTACCACCTCAAATCCTAGAATTTCCAGAAATGTTCGTGGTGGTGTTTATCGCTCTAAATTTTTGCGAGATATGTGCCTTGACCCCAATATCGCCGAACATCTATCTGCGATCATGCAGACACCTTTACTACCCATTGCGATGCCGCATCAGCTGGGTCATATAAACTTTCAGCCATTAACTATTGGGGAAAATGTAGATAAATGGCATTACGACACATTATTAGTGGACACCGTGATGTTTGTAACGGATCCGAATACAATGCAGGGAGGTGAGTTTCAGTATTTTTTGGGTAGTAGAGATGAGATGGCAGTATTACGATATAACCAGCGAACAATACCTACTGAGAGAATAATAGCACCTGACATGCCAGGTGCTGGCTATGCCGTGTTGATGCAAGGTAATTATGTCGTTCACCAAGCCAAAGCTGTGCAAGATGCGAGTGAGCGGATTACCTTAGTCAATGGCTATAGTTACGGAGACTTATCAACGCCGGATTATTCTGCTATCGGTCAATTAATGCATGCAGATGCACCGAAAACTGTAACAGCAGAATATGTTCGCCATATAGGCTTGCGAGTGGCACGGCAATTGCAATCAGCGATTCAAACTCCTGATTTTCAAAAAGCTCCAGCACAACACGTGGAATTTTTGCGTCAAGTTCGGGATCAATTAGATAGCGCTATAGAGCAATTAACTCAGGCGGAAGGCGAAAAAATGCGCCATTTCGGCGATTAGCTAAAGGATTGAGAATTGCAGATCTTATGGCAATATTCGGTACTGGGCAATAGTTACCGAAAAAAGCAATCCATACTTTTCATTGCTCATAGTTTACGAAAGCCTTTATTGGCGGCGCCGGACTCTCATGACATAACCCCACGAAAGTGGTCCGCTAAAGCACCGTAACGCGATTTTTGCCAGCGCTAGGTCCCGTTAGGTTTGCATAGGCCGAAACTAGTAGTAACATAGCTACAGATAGTGAATTTGCCAAAGGTTTTCGGATGTTAAGCAAGTTTTTAAGATGCATAAATATATTCAGCCATTATTGTAATGGCGTCTCAACCTACCATGGCTTGGGAGAGCTGTGAAATGATTTGAGAATCAAATATATTGAATTAAGATAAGGGCACAAAGTATGAAAGATGAATTTGAATTAGAAGAGTCAATATTGTCACAATCAATCACCAGTGATGGACGAACTGTGCAAGTGGATATCTATCGTTTGGTAAGTGAGCTGACTTGGGCGCTGGAGGTTGTTGATGAGCATGGAAACTCTACGGTCTGGGAAGAGACATTTGACGATGATGCCTCTGCATTGGCAGAAGTAAAGCTGGCAATTGCTGAGGACGGAATTGAGTCACTCATTGGTCCTGAAAGCGGCAGTGGCGACTGGCTATAAAGCGCTTGAAGAAAAATCTTTAAACGACTTTACTGAAACTCTGTCTGTTAATGATGGGCAGAGCTTCAGTGCTCAATAAGCAACCTAAGACAGGCTCGGACTGTCAGCGTTACTCTGCAACGGCGGCTGTGATAATGATTTCTACTTTGAGTATCTCTCGTGCCAGTTTTGCTTCGCCGCAAGCACGTGCTGGTGCGTGACCATCAGGAACCCATGCATTCCATACTTCATTTAGTTCAGCAAAATAAGACATATCAGAAAGCCAAATAACGGCTTGTAAAATATGCTCACGAGAAGAGCCAGCTTCAGTCAAAAGTGCGTCCACTCTACGCAAACACTCCTGCGTCTGCTCGGTGACAGTTTCTCCTTCGCCGACTTGTCCGCTTAGATAAACAACTCCGTTATGCTTGACAATTTTGCTGGCTCGCTGAGTTATACCGATACGTTCAATCATTTTTATTCCAATTTGTTTTGATTTATTAGCGATCTGTAGACTAACGAAACTCTCCAATGAAGTCTATAGAGACTCAGCAAATTTCAGCCCTCTTTGGCTTAATGTAATAATAACCTTTACCACTATTTGTTATTACTGTTTCGGTGCCTGTTATTACTTAAGAACTGATTAATTTTGTTTTTGATGCATCCTTTTAAATTTTTCTATTCGGTAATGCCCTGCTGCTTTGCCTGCAGTGGCTTTGTTACTATCAGTAAGCCTTCTAATAGTACATATATAGACTACTTCTATTATTTTTAAAAATATATAGTTTTTAACTATCATTTTTATTTAAAATTTTAAATAGATAATTTTTGAAAAAAAAATAAACTACCTCAGGTAATCTATTTGAACATACTTACACGAACTAACTGCGAGTCATAAACCATATATATACATTTCATACAAGGAGGGACTTATGTCCTCAGATATTGGAAAGTGCCCCGTAATGCATGGCGCATCGACAACGGCTAATCAGGGCACATCAAATAACGATTGGTGGCCGAATCAGTTGAACCTCAGCATCTTGCGTCAGCATGATCGCAAGACAAACCCAATGGATGAAAATTTTAGCTACAAAGCTGCTTTTAATAGTTTGAATTTTGCAGCGTTGAAACAAGATTTAACCGAGTTAATGACAGACTCTCAAGACTGGTGGCCTGCGGATTATGGTCACTACGGCCCGTTTTTTATTCGCATGGCATGGCATGCAGCGGGCACTTATCGCACTGGTGATGGTCGTGGGGGCGGTGGTACTGGAGCACAGCGCTTTGCACCATTAAACTCATGGCCAGATAATGGCAACCTAGACAAAGCTCGTCGCTTGTTGTGGCCTATTAAACAGAAATATGGCAACAAGATCTCGTGGGCAGACTTAATAATATTGACAGGTAATGTGGCCATCGAGTCTATGGGCGGTAAAACATTCGGCTTTGGCGGTGGTAGAGAAGATATCTGGCATCCAGAAGAGGATATCTACTGGGGCACAGAAACAAACTGGTTGGGTGACAGTCGCTATCAAGAGACTAGAGACTCTTTGGAGCAACCGCTATCTGCTGTGCAGATGGGGTTGATCTATGTAAACCCTGAAGGTCCAAATGGCAACCCCGACCCTGAGTTGAGCGGTGTGGATGTGCGAGAAACATTCGGCCGCATGGGGATGGATGATGAAGAAACCGTAGCATTGGTAGCTGGCGGACACACCTTTGGTAAAGGCCATGGTGCGGGTGACCCTGAGCTAGTTGGAGCGGAGCCAGAAGGTGCAGGAATTGAAGAAATGGGATTGGGCTGGAAAAACAGTCATGGTTCTGGAAAAGGCGTAGATACGACAACCAGTGGCATTGAAGGACCTTGGACACCAACACCAACACAATGGGACAATAGTTATTTTGGAGTATTATTTAAGTATGATTGGGAGCTAACCAAAAGTCCGTCAGGTGCACAGATATGGCAGCCTGTGAATGTAGAAGATCAAGATAAAGCACCACAGGTAGATGGGTCTGATGAGAAAGTGAACTTGATGATGACGACTGCAGATATGGCGATGATTAAGGATCCAGCTTATCGCAAAATATCTGAACACTTCTATCAAAACCCAGATGCTTTTGCAGATTCTTTTTCAAGAGCGTGGTTTAAATTACTGCATCGTGATATGGGGCCATCTGTACGTTATCTCGGCCCAGAGGTACCAACGGAAGAGTTGACTTGGCAAGATCCAGTGCCAACGGGTACAACGGATTATGATGTTACAGCGGCCAAGGAGGCGATAAAAGCGAGTGGCCTATCTGCACAAGAATTGATAGAAACAGCTTGGGCTTCTGCATCAACGTACCGTCAATCTGATATGCGTGGTGGTGCGAATGGTGCGCGAATTCGCTTAGCACCTCAAAAAGACTGGGCTGTCAATAAACCAGCGCAGCTGGCGAAAGTATTGCCAATCCTAGAGAAAATAGCTGCTGACAATGGGGCCAGTGTTGCGGACGTGATTGTGCTGGCGGGCAATGCCGGCTTAGAGCAAGTAACAGCAACAGCCGTGCCATTTACCCCAGGCCGTGGAGACGCTACTCAGGCGCAGACCGATGTAGAAAGCTTTGCGGTGCTAGAGCCTTTGGCAGATGGGTTCCGTAACTATCTAAGAACCAATTACTCCATTGCGCCGGAAGAAATGTTGCTAGATAAAGCGCAGCTACTAGGGCTGACCGTAGTAGAAATGACGGTGTTAGCGGCTGGCTTACGCTCGATAGGCATAACCACAGAAGAGCGTGGTTTATGGACTGCTGGCGATAAGCTATCTAATGAGTGGCTATCAACTCTCTTAGACATGAATATCGAATGGACACCGACAGGATCTAACAGCTATCAAGGCAAAGATCGCGCTACTGGTGAAATACTACGCAAAGCCAGTCGTGTTGATTTGGTATTTGGTTCTAACTCTGAGCTTCGAGCCTTGGCAGAGGTTTATGCACAAGATGACAACAAACAGAAATTTGTGAGTGATTTTATTGCCGCATGGAACAAAGTGATGAATGCTGATCGTTTTGATTTGGCTTAATTAGTCTGAACGCTCCCTGTAGATTATCTGCCAAAGGCAGTCTCTACGGGGAGCTATAGTTTCTTTAGATACCAAAACTTCTGTAAAATAACTATTGGCAATTTAATTTCTCTTTCCCTTATTTGTCCGATTTTGAGAATCATTGTTACCAATGTGCGCTGTAGATAGCTGTTAGCCCACGGTCAAATTGCCGCTTTTAGACTAGTACTATGAATCTATATTTTCTCTCAGTATTGATTGTGTGATGCTTGCTACGTACCTTGATTTGATCTGGCTTAATGAGAAGGTGACTCTGTTTTATACCTGCTACGACAAATATTGTTAAATCTGTAAAGTAGCTTAGCGTAGAGTATTGACATAAAGTTACCATTTAATGATAATGATTCTCAATTACCAGAAATAAAAGGTGAGAATTATGTTTCATATCTATGCTTCGCTTGAAGATCAAATGCCAACATTGAAAGTGATTGATGCGGAATCTCAAAAAGTCATATTATTTTGGCAATATAATCCGAAAAATAAGTCGAATAATGGAACACAGCATAAAGAAAATGATCGCAAAGAAATACAACATCTCTTTAAAGAGTTGATTCTGCTAACTTGCAAACAGCAGGCGGTGAATAGCAGAGTCTTCAGCTGCTTAGAGGCAGATGATACAGATTTTACACTGGGGTCTTAATTGTCGATTTCTTGAATACCTATTTATGCTGATACTCGTACTGGCTACAGAGCATTAAGTTCCGATTCTGGCTAGTAGTTAGTATCAGTTGCGCTATAGTAGTGACATGAAAGCTACTCATAATAATGCACCTCCTAACGAAGTCTGTCAGAAAGCAAGATTATCGCGAGATCCTCGTTTTGACGGTAAATTTTTTACAGCAGTGAAAACCACCGGTATATATTGCCGAAGCATCTGCCCTGCACAGCCACCTAAAGAACAAAACGTAGAGTATTTTGCCAACGCAATGCTTGCCGCGAATGCTGGCTTTAGGCCTTGTCTGCGTTGCAGACCAGATTCTGCGCCGGGGTCCCCTGCTTGGAAAGGCGTTAGTACTACCATAGAGCGCTGCCTGCGATTATTAAACAACAATGCCTTACAAGACGCGAGTTTGGCTGAACTAGCGGCTAAGTTGGGCATTACTGACCGATATCTACGACAAATATTTAGAAATCACTTAGGTGTGTCGCCCAAAACCTATGTTCTATATCAGCAGTGCTTATTTGCAAAGCAGTTGCTACATCAAACGAATCTACCGATTACAGAGGTTGCTTTAGCCAGTGGTTTTAAGAGCATTAGACGCTTTAATGATTGTTTTGTTAAGCAAATGCAACTTCCTCCTAGCGAGGTGAGAAAAAAGCAATCTAGCCAAAACAATGGCTTGCAAATGCAGCTATATTATCGTCCACCTTATGATTGGCAGTATATGCTGGCTTTTCTGCAAGCGAGATTAATACCTTCTTTGGAGTGGGTGGATGGCAATAGCTACGGTCGCACATTTCGCTGGCAGCAGTGTTATGGGCAGTTTACTGTGACGAATATCTCCGTAGAAAATCGATTTGATTTGGAGATAGAGCTAAGTGATATCTCTTGTTTAAAGGCGGTAGTGAATAATATCCGAAGATTATTAGATATTGATGCTGATATCGCCACGATTGAAGCAGATTTGCGGACTTGCTGCCAAGAATATTTTCCCATTAAAAGCGGTCTGCGATTGCCCGGCATCTGGGATATGTTTGAAGCGGGAATACGAGCGGTATTGGGGCAGCAGATATCGGTCACGGCAGCGAAAAATTTGGTGACTAAAGTCGTTGAGAATTTGGGTGAGGAGATGCCTGAGAGCGAACAGTCAGGCATTCAGCAGGTAGGCGTTAGCGGTCAAGTTAAACGACTGTTTCCGAAGCCTGCCGCATTTGTGGAGAATGAGTTTGCCTTTTTAAAAATGCCCGGCTCTCGCAAACAGACGTTGAGAAACTTAGCGCAGCATTATGTTAGCAAAGATAACCCTGATGATCCCGAGGCATGGTTGCGTTTAAAGGGCATAGGGCCTTGGACCACAGAATATGCACAGATGCGTGGCTTGAGTGATCCAGATATTTATTTAGCTGGTGACTTAGGAGTTAAAAAGGCAATGTTTAAGGCATTAAATGATGCAGAAACTAGTGATGATGCCAAACAACTTACCACTAAACCGGATGATTTGGAGATGAAAAAGTTCAACCCTGAAACTGCTTCTCCCTGGAGAAGCTATTTAACATTTCAACTATGGAGTCAATTGTAATGAGATATATCGATTACTTTGAAAGCCCTCTAGGCTTGATTGAATGTCAAGCGTCACAGAAAGGTATTACTCAAGTAATTTTCTGTGGTGATCAAAAGGAAGCAGAGAAAAAGCATAGGTTGACTGACCAATGTATAGCACAGCTGGAAGAGTATTTTTCCGGAGAGCGAAAAACATTTGACCTGCCACTGAATGCTAAGGGCACCGAGTTTCAACAAACGGTATGGCAGAGTCTAACGACGATACCCTATGGTGAAGTAGTGTCTTATGGCGAATTGGCTCAGCAGTTGAATAATCCCAAGGCGGTACGAGCAGTCGGAGGGGCAAACGGGCGCAACCCCATCAGTATTATCGTGCCTTGTCATAGAGTGATTGGTACCAACGGGACTTTGACTGGCTATGCTGGCGGTGTCGAGCGCAAGCTGTGGTTACTGCAGCATGAAGGTGTTGCGATAGATAGTCATGGTGCTGCCAGTTCAGGTCAGAAACAGTTGAGCTTAGGAGAAGTTATCCATCGCAGGCAAGATAAAACGCAATACTTACAATAGTAGTTATATTTGAGTTAGTTGTAGCCGCTCTATTAAAACGGCTTGCTCTCATACACTATCAAATTACTGTTATAGCAAGGCACGTAATACTGCTTCTATCTGTTGCTCAATATCGGGATTGCTGATTGTTTGGCTGTCCATATCAAAATTATCATAAAAGCTTGCCACAGATAATGAGGCTTTTAAATCCATATCAAAATGCGGCGCTGAAGCAACAGCTGCTTGCATAACATTGGCAGCGCCATGACCACCGGGAGAGGTTGAAAAAATTACTGCGGGTTTGTTTTGGTAGACTTTGCCCTCCAAGCGAGAGGCCCAATCGAAAATGTTTTTAAAAGCAGCAGCATAGTGGCCATTATGTTCAGCAAAAGAGATTAGCAATGCATCAGCTTGCGAAATTTTGGCTTTGAATTGTTTGGCAAGTTCAGGTACACCCGACTCATTTTCTCTATCAATACTATAAATAGGCATTTCATAGTCATTTAGATCTAGTATCTCTACTTCAACGCCTTGCTGTATTCTGCTAGCGAACACATTTGCGGCATAGCTTACTAAAGCTTTGTTAATTGAGTTTTTGCTGCTGCTTGCAGCGAAGGCTAATATTTTCATAGAGTCCACTCCTCGTTATTGGTATCGAGTGATATTGGGCTTCTAACTGAAAGAAACAAGATCAAGTGAACAACCTTTGTTTATTTATTGATAAGTAAATGATTTGGATTATACTGGCACACTAAATTTCTTAATCCCCATAAATATAGCCAAACAATAAAAAAACGATAGCTACTAAAAGTAGATATCGATAAATATTATAAGTAAAGCCTACAGATAACACCGATACTTCTTTAGGTTGTAAATATTCTATTTCTTGGCTATGAGCCGTACTCCAGTTTATCGCGCTGAGCGATCCAATCATGGTCGGGATGATTCTTGAAGCGCCATTTTCGCTCTGGACCAGCCATCACATTTAGATAATAGGACTCATAACCATATGGCACGCCAACTGGATGATGACCTCTGGGAACTAATACGACGTCGCCATCTTCTGCTGCCATGGTCTCATCTAGAGTTTTATCTTCGGTAAACACTCGCTGAAAGACAAAACCTTGCGATGGATTTAAACGATGGTAATAGGTCTCTTCCAAATAAGTGGTATCTCCTTCATTGACATCCTCAGCATCATGTCGATGCGGTGGATATGAGGACCAATTTCCTGATGGTGTATAAACTTCGGTAACTAACAGGCGATCTGCTATATCACTGCTCTCCATAGCAATGGCATGAATTTGGCGCTGATTGCTTCCTATTCCCCTGTTCTCTAAGGAAATGCTTTCTGGATCGATTCGCTGAGTACTGTGCTCACCCTCACTAGGTGCAGAGCAGATGGCAACAATACAGTCTGTATCTCCGGTAATTTGCCAATTTGCACCGCGCTGCAAATAAACGGCATGGGGCTTGGTCTTCTCAAAAACAGATAAACGCTCACCGATTTGCCCGAAGTCTTCGCCATCCGCTTGCAGATGAATCAACCCTTCTACTACTACCAATATCACCTCTCTATTAGCGCTTGTGCCGCTTGCACTTTCTCCGGAGGATAGATGATACAAGTCAAAGCCTACATATTTCCAGCCCGCACTTTCTGGGGTGATTTTGTGAACTTGGCCATTGTCTGATGTTTTCTTCACCAATAGATTCGGCATGTCTTTCTTCTCTATTATAAGGTCTTCAAATAAAAAATCATGCCAATAGTTATTGGCATGATGTGATCCAATACACTCGCTTTTGAAATACAATCTCTTGTTAGACAGTACCGCCTAGCGAGCCTTCTAGTGTCGCCAACTCTTGACCGCCAGCCATGAGATCTTGCAGCTCTTCTGGCGTGACTTCCCCGCGCACAGCTGTCCCCAGTGTTTTACCGCGATTAAGTACGGTAAAGCGATCTCCCACCGCTAGCGCATGGCGAACGTTATGGGTGATAAATACTACAGCAATGCCTTTTTTACGGACTTTATCAACTGTTGCCAACACATTGGAGGTTTGTCTAACCCCTAATGCTGAGGTCGGCTCATCTAATATCAATACTTTGGCACCAAAATGCACCGCTCTGGCAATCGCAACGGTTTGACGTTCACCACCTGATAGCGTGCCGACGGCTTGATCTGCGCCTCTCAGGTTGATGCCCATTGTGCGCATTTCTTCCATGGTGATTTGGTTGGCTTTTTTATGGTCAAAAAACTTAAATGGCCCAACTTTCTTCTCTGGCTCATTACCCATAAAGAAGTTTCTTGCCACGGACATCAGCGGAATCATTGCTAGGTCTTGATAGACCGTGGCAATACCGGCACTAATCGCATCCCGAGGTTTTGAAAAGTTCATTTCTTCACCTTCAAATAAGATCGTGCCTTTGGTAGGCTTATGTACCCCAGACATGGTTTTAATGAAAGTGGACTTTCCTGCACCGTTGTCACCTAATAGGCAGTGACACTCACCCGGATAAACCTCTAAAGACACACCAGCTAGGGCAATGACTGAGCCAAAATGCTTCTCAATATTCTGCATTTGAATTAATGGTTGTTTAGTCTCATTGCTCATATCACTTCTCCCCAGTTATTGCGCGGCGAATGTAGGTATTTAAGATCACTGCCAAGAGCAGTATGACACCTAGGAACACGCGAAAAAGCGAGCTTTCCACCCCTGCAAAGAATAGACCTTGCTGGACAACACCAAATATCAATGCACCTAATGCAGCACCGATTACTGAACCATAGCCGCCAGTGAGCAGAGCGCCACCAATAACCACAGAAATAATCGCTTCGAATTCTTTTAACACACCTCTATCTGCACCAGCTGAGCCAAACTCCATGACCTGGCAAGCGGCAAATACTGTTGCGCAAAACGCGGTAAACATAAACATCAGTATTTTAACGCGGTTGACTGGCACACCTACGTAGCGAGCCGCCTGCGCATCTCCGCCCGCAGCAAATATCCAGTTACCAAATTTAGTCTTGGTTAATAATATATGCGCAAATACAATCAAAATAATTGCCCAGATAATCAGCATCGGAATGCCATCAACAACTGGCTGTCCAGCTCTCGATCCTCTATCAAAAACGGCAATGTATCCGTTCTCTCCCAACCATGAGAAGAAACCTGTAAAGACTTTGCCACCGAACATAGACGCTAGCCAATCTCCTTCTGCCACATCACGCACACCACCAATAATGGTTTTTTTAGTAGTCGCAATAGCCGCAAAGATAGTTAAACCTCGCAATATAAATAAAAAAGCTAGGGTTACAATGAAACTCGGCAATCCGGTTTTAATAACCAACCAGCCGTTTAGAGCGCCAATTGCAATACAAATCACAAATGTCGCAATAATTGCCATCCACATAGGCCAGCCATAAGTGACCGATAGTAAGGCGATTATTATGCCGGCAAAGCCAATCATAGATCCCACAGATAAATCAAACTCGCCAGCAATCATTAATAGACATGCACCCACGGCGATGATTGCAAACTGCGCGGATACTACAGACCAGTTCATGACTCCTTGGGAATTAAACATTCCGGAATCTGAAGCCGTCAGAAAAAAGAATACAAATACTATTATTGTCCCACATATGCCACCAAGCTCTGGGCGCATTAAAGACTTTCGAAAATTAGAGACAGATTTTATTCGCTCATCTGTCACTGGTGCGGCTTGAGAATTCTCCGACATTATTCCTCCTCATTCACAAATGTATGCCATGATTTACATTTGTGATTTTTACTATGTTCATTTATGGCAATAAAAAAAGGGCGGCTATGTCGCCACAGTCACCCTTTGTCATAATATGCTAAGCGTTTATCTTAACGATACTCACCTGCGTACTTCTCAACTAACGTCAAAGCGTCTTTGGTCACAAAACCAGGGCCTGAGTTGATATTGTTGCCAGGTAACACGCCGTAACGGTCATAGTTAGCTAGCACAACAACTGGTAGGTAAGCTTGTAAGAACGGCTGTTGATCGATGCCCCACTTAATGATGTCAGCTTTTATGCCTTTAACAATCTCTGTACCTAGATCAAATGTACCAAAATACATCTCACCAGCCATGCCGTTTTCTTTAAGCGCTTCGATTGTAGGGTCAGCAGATGTTGGTCCTAGAGTTAATACAGCATCGGTATCTCCATTTGCAGAAAGATAAGCCAATACTTTGTTCTTAATTTCAGCTGGATCTTGCCCTGAGTCAATCATCTGAGAACCTAGCTCAATACCTAGACCGTCAGCAAAACCTTGGCAGCGCTCAGTTGAAGACGGACTGGAGATGTAGTGATTTACACATAGGAATGATTTAACACCATCTTTTTTAGCACGCATACCCGCAGCCAAACCGGCATCATACTCTGGTTGGCCAACATACATTAGCGCACCAACCTCAGCAGCTTGCTCTGGCGTACCCGAGTTCATAATAATAACATTAACACCTTGATCTACGGCTGACTTAATAGGCCCACTAAGTACATCGTAATCAGAAAGCGTGGTGATGATACCATTTGGACCAGAGGCAGTTGCCTGCTCAATAATACGAGCCATATCAGCCAAATCTCCAGTAGGAGGATTGCGATATTCAACTTCTACGCCCAACTGCTCACCTGCAAGGGCAATACCGTTTTTGATGGTGTTCCACCAGCTATCTGAGTCCGGTGCGTGACTGACTAGAACATACTTCTCGCCCTCAGCTTGCGCTGCCTGCATAGAAGCCATCATAGGAACTGCTAGCGCGAGGGCTAAGGCAGCTTTTTTAAATACTGTTTTCATGGGTTTCTCCTAATAAATTATCCAACTATGTTCTAAAACATCCCTCTATATCAACTTATATAGAAAGTCTTAATTAAGCAATTTTATCCTTCTTAAAACAACAAGAAATAAAAACACATAACAGCCTACAAGATTGTCTGTATACAATATCAAGATATCTCAGAAAATTTAGTATGCAACTTTTTTTTCTCTTTTGCAAGCGGTTGCAAAAACTATTTTATAACCATTTTCTTGCATGCAAAACTCTATACTCTGACTACTCGCTTAGGCTTGCAAAGTGTTTTTTTCTAAACCAATGCAAAGATAAATGCTATGATTCTCTTATCAAAAATTTCATAACAATAACGCTATGCTTCACCAATTTGCTCAACAAATCCGCCTAAGTAACAACTCAAGGCAATGCTTATGGCCGTAACACTAAAAGATGTCGCCAAAGCAGCTGGCGTCTCTACCTCAGCTGTTTCCAGAACTTTTACCAATGGCGCTTCGGTTTCAGCAAAGACGCGAAAAAAAGTAGAGCAAGCAGCAACAGAGTTAGGTTATGAACCAAGCTTTATAGCCAGAAGTTTGACAACAAGGCGCACCAAGCTCATCGGGCTGATTTCAGATAATTTTCATAACCCGTTATTTCTAGAAGTTTTTGACCTTTTCACCCGAACTTTGCAAACCAAAGGTTGGCGACCGTTACTAGTCAATCTCTCTCAAGAAGTAGACCCAACGGCTTCATTAAAAATGCTACGTCAATATCAAGTTGATGGCGTCATCGTGGCCTCGTCCACACTACCACTCGCTTTTTCCAAAACTTTTAAAGACGCCAATATTCCGGTAGTTCATTCATTTGGTAAATTTTCTAGCGTCCCAGATGTCCATGTCATCGGCATCGACAACACCCAAAGTGGCCGAATGGCAGCCGAACATTTTAAAAAACTCGGCTGTAAGTCCGTTGGTTTCATGGGAGGACCAAAGCATGCAACCTCTACCAAAGATCGTTGGCGAGGCTTTCAAGAGCAGCTACTGCAATATCCAGAGATTTCTGTGAGCTGCTCATTTGCCACCGCCTACAGTTTTGATGCAGGTCGACAGCGAATGCAACTGAACTTAGCGGAACATAAAAAGGCTAATCTGCCTGATGCTTACTTCTGTGGAGATGATGTCTTATCCATTGGCGCGTTAAGTGCAATAAACGACGCGGGTTTTATAGTCCCAGATGATATTGGTATTCTCGGACTAAATGACATGGAAATGGCAGCTTGGGAGAGCATTAATTTAACCACAATCCATCAGCCTATTGAGCAAATTATTCATAGCTCAGTTGAATTAATTGTCGCTTTGATAGAAGAACCAGACCGTCTGCCAGAAGCTAGACTGTTCTCAACCAGAATTATCGAGAGAGGGACGCTACCAAAGCTAGTAGGTCGCAATAAAAACGTATAACTTTACGATATTGGTTTATGCGCTCAAACGCTACGTATTAACATTTTTCTTTTGAGTAGCTGCTTTTTTCTTGATTGACCAGAGAATAATCACAAAATAGAGCATGCAAATGACAATTAACGTCGTCCACTCATAAGTTAGCAAAGCTGCACCTAGCCCCACAAAGGCAACTAATACAAACTTGACTCGCTCCTGTGCAATTTTTACCGTTTTAAATGACCACGTTGGGATGCGGCTAATCAACAAAAAACCGATGAAACCGAGATAGCCACAAATAAGGATCGCTGGTAATTCTGACATCTCGGGTAATGCGAAGCTAATATATATCGGCAGCATTGCCAACATAGCCCCAGCTGGCGCAGGAACGCCAGTAAAAAACGCTTTATCTTCAGTAATTTCTGACTTGCTACTTACATTAAATCTTGCCAAACGTATGACACAGCATATCGCAAATATCAGCACAAAAATCCAACCCGCTCTAGCCCAATCTTGCAATGCCCAAAGATATATCACTAGAGGTGGCGCAACACCGAAGTTTAGAAAATCAGCCAATGAATCTAACTCTGCCCCCATGCGACTATTACTACCGAGAATACGAGCTAAGCGTCCGTCTATACCATCCAAAACACAGGCCGCTAAAATCAATTTAACCGCCATATGAAAATCACCTTGAATGCCAAATCGTATCGCTGTCATACCAGCGCAAATCGCAGCAATCGTGACCATATTTGGCAACAAAAGAATTAATGAAAATTCTTTTTTAGTTCTCAACATATTCATCCATCTAATCTTTCCATTATTTTGGCATCGAACAGTATACTGTATCTAGACACCTAAAAAAGCGCTTTATTTATTTTTGCTTTACTGCCAATCACACTCAACCATCGCTTCGCAATTTTCTATAACATCATTATGACACTATTCACTCATACTGATTTCTGTTAGCCCGCTAAACAACTATTTTCATACTTACTTAATATAGCAACTTTTAATCATAAAATATTTTCTCATTCCGAATAAATTTAACGATCAAGAAATGAATTTTAGAACTAATAGACAATAAATTGCACCGAGTCTAAAAAAAAAAACCAATCAAATAAAATTAGCTCCTTTTAAATACTAAATCTCCTCTTTTAATGCTG
This sequence comes from uncultured Gammaproteobacteria bacterium, assembly GCA_929200405.1. Taxonomy (GTDB): domain Bacteria; phylum Pseudomonadota; class Gammaproteobacteria; order Cardiobacteriales; family CAKMZF01; genus CAKMZF01. The sequence goes on from CAKMZF010000006.1 coordinate 17,722, forward strand.
TTCTAGCATGCAAATCCGCTCAGTGAATTTCAAGTTCTTTACCCGCATTATACAATCAGTTAAATATTAAAATTCAGTAATTTGTTGCTGTTATGCCTAGCACCAACTCCAGCACAGAAATTTTACGAGTAAACCACAAAAATAACAAATGAGTAGACATGGCTTTTATCGCGTTATATCTAACGTCAATTGTAACTATCAATATCTTATATTCGATCATCATAAGCCCACTAGGCAATTTCGCGCCTAATCAACAGTTTATTTTCGAATTTTGCATAGAGTTTATATTCATAGGACTATCCTTAGGCGCCCGAGATAAGCTACATGAAATCTGGAAAAATAGCAGAACACTCTTTCGAGATATGGTCTTACTCGTTTTTTTAGGCGGCGGAGTAGGCTATATATCAAACTTTCTACTCTTAAGTGACGACACCATCATATCAATGTCAGAGGATACGGTGCACAGGTTTGCGCGCGGCTCCTTTTTCGCTTTCGCTGGCTCTGGATTAATTAACTTCCTGTTCTACCACCTGCTTAGACGAAAATCTCTTCTCAACAAAATTATGTTTTCAAATATACCCGCTACAATCATCGACACTCTATTGTTTAGCTTTTTCGCCTTTGGCGTCGCTTCTTTAGCAGACTACGCTATTATTCACTCAATCATCCCAAAAGTTCTCGGTGGACTATTCTGGGGAATGCTTTTAGTTAAATTCAGAGTCATTGGCTAATTTCTTCAGCCTTTACACTTCAACGGCTATTAGAGACTAAGCGACTAAGAAACTAACGATTACCATCAACCTCTTTTCTCATACTATGATTTGCGTTCTTAAAGCTATTTCCATTAGACCTATTAGGCCTGCTAGACTTTTTTCTAGATCGATTTTGATCTGTCTCAGAAAGCAAACCAGCTCTTTCACCTTGCGGCTTCTTAGGTTTTTTAGGTCGCTTAGGTCGTGTCGTATTGGGAGCATTATTGGGCTTTCCTGTACTTCCATAGCTCTCTGACAAAGGGAAATTTGGCGTATAACCCTCTAACTCTCTGCGCTCTAAAGGTTTTTGAATTAGCTTTTCAATGTCGCGTAACTGCTTAGTTTCATCTGCGCTAACCAATGACACTGCATGCCCTTCTGCACCCGCACGACCCGTACGGCCAATTCTATGAACATAGTCTTCAGGTACGTTAGGCAAATCAACATTGACCACTTGTGGCAGCTGATCAATATCAATTCCTCTTGCCGCAATATCAGTTGCTACCAATGCTCTAACTTCTCCAGATTTGAAGCCCGCTAAGGCTCTGGTTCTTGCACCCTGACTTTTATTACCGTGGATCGCAGCAGCATTAATACCTTTGCCTTCTAAATATTTAGTCAACTTATTCGCGCCATGCTTCGTTCGGCTAAATACCAACACCTGCTCCCATTCATTGGTTTTTATCAAGTGTGCGAGTATCGCCGCTTTCTGTGTTTTATCAACAGGATAAATCCATTGCTGTACCAGATTTGCTGTACTATTCGGCGGAGTAACTGATATTTCTACGGGATCGTGCACTATGGTCTTCGCCAGCTTACGGATGTCAGCTGAAAAGGTTGCTGAGAACATCAAATTTTGTCTCTTAGCAGGCAGTTTTGCCAGTATTTTACGGATATCATGGATAAAGCCCATGTCCAACATGCGGTCAGCCTCATCCAATACCAGCACTTCTAACTGATCAAACCGAATTGCATTTTGTTGATGTAAATCAAGCAAGCGACCAGGGGTTGCCACGAGAATATCGGTACCTCTGCGCAATTTCATCATCTGCGGATTTATTTTAACGCCACCAAAAACAACCGTGGAACTAATAGAGAGATATTTACCGTACGTTGAAACACTTTCTGCAATCTGCGCGGCCAACTCTCGAGTCGGCGTAAGTATCAATACCCGAGTACGGTTGGCTTTAGCGCTCGCGCCTTTTTCTAAATTATGCAATATCGGCAGTGTAAAACCAGCCGTCTTTCCGGTACCCGTCTGCGCTGCTGCCATCACATCCTTACCATTAATTACAGCGGGAATAGCCTGCTCTTGAACAGGTGACGGCGTATCATACCCCTGCTCAGAAACGGCTTTTAAAATAGAATTAGAGAGACCTAGTGAAGCAAATGTCATATGATTTTGTCTAGTAATTTTGAAAATTTGAAAGAGATAGGAAAATTCGAACGAATCATACCTTAATTCGACTCATATAGCTTGTTAAAGCACTCTACAAATAAATAAACTGACCAAGCTTGCAGGAATTGTAAACTTAGTCAATAAACCCTTTGCTATTAGACTATATTAGATTACGCAGGTTACGGTTGCTGCATCCAATCATCGAGCGCTTTTATCTCTAGCTCTGAAAGCCTCAGTCCAACCTTTGAGCGCCGCCATACCACATCATCAGCAGAAATCGCCCATTCCTTTTGTTGCAGCCACAACACCTCTCTCTCGGTTAGGTTCCAGCCGAAATTCTGCCCTAAATCTTCAATCTTTTGAGCATCACCAAGCATTTTTACCGCATCAGTACCATAAGCACGAACTAATCTTAGTGCCCATTTTTGGTCTACAAAACCATATTTGGCGCATAGGTTTGCCACTAAGGCAGGCTGACCATCTACCGGAAAGTCTCCTCCTGGCAAAGGCGATTTCTCCGTCCAAGACGAACTAAGGTTAGGGAAATAGGGGGCAAGCTTCTCTATCGCCGCCTCCGCAAGTTTTCGATACGTCGTAATTTTACCACCAAATATATTAAGCAGCGGTCCATGACCATCTCTATCAGTAAGCGCCAGAACATAATCACGCGTAGCCTCACTTGCTGACGCCGTGCCGTCATCGTATAAAGGCCTAACACCGGAATATCTCCACACCACATCTTCTACTGTCACTGGCTCTTTAAAATAACCATTCGCAGCCGCTATTAGATAATCTCGCTCCTCATCAGTGCAAACTGCTTTAGCAGGATCGCCTTCATGGTCCTGATCAGTGGTGCCAATCAATGTGAAATCGGTTTCATAGGGGATAGCAAAAACGATTCGACCATCATCTTGCTGAAAAATATAGGCGCGATCATGTTCAAAATGCTTCTTAATAACGATATGACTACCGCGAACCAAGCGAATACTAGCATCGCTTTTTTCAGCTATTTTTTGATGTAAAACATCATCCACCCAAGGCCCAGCTGCATTCACCAATGCTTTAGTCACTAGCTGAGAGCTAGCCCCACTTTGCTGATCTGTTATAGAAACCTGCCATTTACCATCTTGATAAGTCGCTCCATCGAATCGAGTTCTTGTAAGTATCTCAGCACCTCTTTCCGCAGCGTCCCTAGCGTTCAACACGACTAGCCTTGCGTCATCAACCCAGCAATCCGAGTACTCAAAACCTGCCTTATAAGCTGGCTTTAATCTCTCTCCTGCAATATCTGAGCGTAAATTTAATCGCGTGGAACTGGGTAGAATTTTTCTGCCCCCGAGATGATCATATAAAAACAGCCCTGCTCGTAGCATCCACTTAGGTCTAAGACCTGAATGATGTGGCAATACAAATCGTAATGGCCAAGAGATATGCGGCATATTTTGCAACAACACCTCTCGTTCGATAAGCGCCTTTCGCACCAATGAAAATTCATAGGTTTCTAAATAACGTAGGCCACCATGAAATAATTTAGTCGAAGCTGAAGAGGTCGCTGACGCAAGGTCAGACTGCTCAAGCAATAGTACTTTTAACCCGCGACCTGCCGCATCTCGGGCGATACCGCAGCCATTGATTCCACCACCAACAATCACAATGTCATAGCTGGTATTGTCTGTATTTTTTAGATTACTTTGTTGCATTCCTGAGGTTACTCATTACATGAACGCACTACTGCGTCATGCCTTAGATTTATTGTTAAAAAAGAATTTTTGTTTCGGCTTGTTGCGCAATTTGACAGAATTTTTCATCAGGCTTTTGGTCAGTTATAAAATAATCTAACTGGCTTAAATGACTGATCCGATATGGTGCTGTCTTACCAAATTTTCCGCTATCGCCAACCATAATCTTGGTTCTGCTATTGTCCAAAATCGCTTTAGCTACCGAAACTTCGCTAGAGTCAAAATCTAGAAAAGCGCCATCTTCATCTATCGCTGAACAACCAATAATCGCAAAATCTGCCTTAAATCTCGCAATAAAATCCACCGCAGCCTCACCGATAATCGCCCCATCAGATTGCCTGACTGTGCCACCCGCTAAGATCAGAGAGTTGACCTGAGACCCCATCAGAATATTAATAACATTGATATTATTGGAAATAACAACTAGATTTTGATGTTGATATAATGATTTAGCGACCTGCTCTGTTGTGGTGCCAATATTAAGCATCACCGAACAATGATTGGGAATTAACTCAGCTGCTAATGAAGCAATTGCCTGTTTCTGCTTACCAGAAAGGCTGCGCCTCTGTTCATAATCTAAACTAGAAATAGACGTTAGCTGCCTTGCACCACCATGCATTCTAGCAACTAGCCCTCGAGCACAAAGCACATTTAAATCTCTACGAATCGTTTGCACGCTGACTTGATACTGCTCCGCCAAGCTTTCAACTTCTACAGCGCCCTGCTGTTGAACTAATGCCAGAATTGTAGATTGTCGTGAAGACAATTCCATTGCGCTGCTCTCTACTGTTTGTTATTTATATCCCAAATAAACAGAGCTATTGTTAAATAGCTCTGGGGCGAATAATAACAAATACGAAACTACTAACCAAACATTTTCTTTCGTTTTGATTTCGTTTTTTCGATATCGGTCGCTATTGGTTGCTAAATTAACCGATATTGCAGCACAACATTATCGAAATTATTGACTCAAACAACCTGACAAAGATTGTCCTATCTGAGAAAGTAGCGTCAGGTATAAATCCTTATCCACAGGCACACTAGAACCTAATGGGTCTAACACACTAATTTTCACCGAGGCACCTTCAGCAACAATATCGATAATCGACGTATCGAATTGAGGCTCACTGAATACACACTTGATATCCTGCTCTTCAATAATATGACGAATCTTTTGAATCTGTTTGGCCGAACTGCCCAGCTCTGGGTTTAAGGTAATTGCACCACGGTTATTTAACTGAAAATGATTTTCAAAATATTGATAGGCATCATGAAATACCAAAAATGGCAACTCTTTAATATCTGAGAGCTCTTGTTGTAATTGTTGCTGCAATGCTTTTATCGACTCGGCATATCCTGCTGCATTAGCATGGAACGCCTCTTTATGCTCTGGAAATCGCTTTGAGAGTTCAGTTGCAATAACAGCTAACAGTTTTGAGGCATTATCAGGATCTAACCAAATATGCGGGTCAACACCGCTATGATCTTGACTCTCCTGCTCATGCCCATCTTCATGCCCATCTTCATGCCCATCTTCATGCCCATCTTCATGCCCATCTTCATGCC
>CAKMZF010000006.1:23407-33393 GCA_929200405.1 uncultured Gammaproteobacteria bacterium
CCATCTTCATGTCCATCTTCATGTCCATCTTCATGTCCATCTTCATGTCCATCTTCATGTCCACCTGCATGATGATGCGCTCCCCAATGCTCGCCTTGGCGAACATTTAGTAATTCCAGACCTTTGGATTCTATTAGTTCGACTGGTCGCACAGTATCTGGCAATGTTGCTAATGTTTTAGGCAAAAATGCTTCCAAATCATCACTGATATAAAAAACTATTTCTGCTCGCTGCAATGTCCTGATCTGAGAGGGCTTTAAAGAAAATCCATGCGCCGAATTTCCATTCTTAAGCAATAAATCTACCTCCCCTAACTCACCTAATACTGCACTTACCAGCGAATGAACTGGCGCAACACTAGCTACAACACCTTTTACTGAGCGAGATTGCTGGGCACTAGCACTAGGCAAAGCACTGAACATAAAAGCAATTACTAGAAAAAATAAAACAAAACGCGAGAGCACTGGGCTCGCCCAAGACTTGAGTGAATTGACAATAAACAAAATGATAACCCTTATTCTATATGTATGCGAAAATTATAGGTAATGATTGATAACAAGTCTGGGCATTTTATATTTCAACGAGACACTCATGCCTATACTCAGACGATATAAAAACCATACGTTATGTTATACTATAACATAACGTATATATGAAAAAGAAAGTTTTAGCCGATATTCCTATCGTCATTTCTCTCTGAACCATGTAACCTAGAAAATACCCATGCAACACTGCCAACATCATCAACAATGCCAACAAGAAGCTATCACGGTAGCTGAAAAATATTGCGCTACTCACAATCTGCGCTTCACGCCTTTGCGCCGTCGTGTGCTGGAACTTATCTGGACCAGCCATGAACCTGTTAAGGCCTATGACATTCTTGACGCCATTAGCGACACAGATACCAGCTCAAAACCACCAACGGTTTACCGAACTCTGGATTTCTTACAGCAGTATGGCTTAGTGCACAAACTCAATAGTCAAAATGCTTATATAGGCTGTGCCCACCCTAATAAGCATCAGCAATGTTATTTTCTAATCTGCACCGCCTGTAGCGAAGTTTCGGAATGCTGTTACCAATCAATCGATACATTGATACAGAAAGTTGCAAAGAAAAACAATTTCACTCAACAACATACCGTCTTGGAAATCCAAGGGCTGTGTGAGTCTTGCCAGAACGAAAAAGCATAGATCAAAGTGACAATGACTAATCATTTATTATCTGCCGACAATATTTGCGTAACTCGAGATGGCAACAACATTCTAGATAATGTTTCTTTGCATATCGCGAAGCAGGACTTCATCACTTTAATTGGCCCAAATGGTGCAGGGAAATCCATGTTACTCAAATGCCTTTTAGAGTTTTATCAACCAGATAGTGGCGAGATACGAAGAAAGCCAGACCTCAAAATTGGCTATGTGCCGCAACGGCTAATCGCTGAGCCGACTATGCCAATTAGCGTGCAGAGATTTTTACAGCTCCGCAAAAAAAGCAGCCCCCAAGAGCTCCAAGAAATTTTGCTAGAAACTGACACTCTAGCCTTAGTCAATAAACCTCTAAGCGTATTATCCGGTGGTGAAATGCAGCGTGTCTTACTAGCTAGAGCCTTATTAGATTCACCAGATTTATTGGTACTAGATGAGCCTGCACAAAATCTGGATATCAGTGGCCAGCTGGCTTTTTACAAAAGACTTGATTTCGCATTTTCCAACCGAGACATTAGCATACTCATGGTCTCGCATGATCTGCACATGGTGATGTCCTCAACCAAGCAAGTGGTTTGTTTATATCACCATATCTGCTGCTCAGGAAAGCCAGAAGTAATTACCAAAGACCCTGAATTCATCAGCTTATTTGGTGAAGATATGGCTAAAATGATGTCGGTTTATCATCATAGCCATGACCATCAGCATGACCACAGCCATAATCATAATCACCAACACAATCATGGGTAACCCTGCTCTATGGATTTGCTAATAGAATTTGATAGTTTCTTGCTGCGCTCGCTATTCGCAGGGATGGCTGTTGCTTTGGTGGCGGGAGTTTTAGGTTGTTTTGTCGTTTGGCGACGAATGGCATATTTTGGTGACTCGTTAGCGCACAGCGCCTTACTTGGTGTGGCACTTGGGCTATTATGGGGTATAGACATTAACCTCTCCACGCTTTTGCTCTGCTCTCTCTTTGCCATACTGCTGGTCTGGTTACAGCAGCGCCGATTACTGGCAACGGACACATTACTAGGCATTATGGCGCATGGCGCGCTATCTTTAGGCATGGTTGCCATTAGTCTGCTTAACAAACCAAGCTTCGATATCAACCGCTATCTTTTCGGAGATATATTGACGGTATCATCAAACGACCTACTATGGATTGTCGTTGGCGGCGCAGCAGTACTCGCCACGCTGGCGCTATGTTGGTCATCTCTAGTGTTAATGACTCTGCATGAAGACCTCGCCAAGGCCGAGTCTGTTAATATCCTACTGATGCAAATACTGCTAATGACGATGATGACTGTAGTGGTTGCGATTTCTATTCGCGTGGTCGGCATCTTGTTGATAACTTCGCTGCTTATTATACCCGCCGCTACCGCTAGACTGCTCGCCAACTCCCCTGAACGAATGGCGATTATTTCTGCCCTGCTAGGCATGGTTTCCGTCATTTTAGGGTTGCTATTCTCACTCTGGCTAGACACCCCTACAGGGCCAAGCATTGTTGCCTCCGCAACGCTTTTGTTTGCACTGATAGCACCAGTTTTATTGAGGAAACATTAATATAAAGTAAATTCATCATTCCTGAATGTTTTCAATTCATTGATATATCTTTAGTTTTAACTATATTTTCCAAATTATAGTTTTTAACTATGATTATGCTAACAATAATCAATTTGATATAATGAAAAAAAATCCGTAACCTATACCATCTCATTAATTTGAGAAGCTCACAGGTGCTGAGTTAAATTCAGATAGCCCATTTTACATTTAAATCAGCACATTTTTAGTTAACTACTGTTGGAGAGTATTATGTCTTTAAAAGGTTCAAAAACCGAACAAAACTTAAAAGATGCTTTTGCTGGTGAATCACAAGCAAACCGTCGTTACCTATATTTCGCAAACAAAGCTGACATCGAAGGTCAAAATGACATAGCTTCTGTTTTTCGCTCCACTGCTGAAGGCGAGACAGGCCACGCACACGGACACCTAGAGTATTTAGAAGAGTGCGGTGATCCCGCTACTGGCATGGCATTTGGCTCAACTAGTGACAACCTAAAGACTGCTATCGCTGGCGAAACTCACGAGTACACCGATATGTACCCTGGTATGGCTAAAGATGCCCGTGAAGAAGGCCATGACGAGATTGCAGATTGGTTTGAAACGCTTGCTAAAGCTGAGCGCTCTCATGCGAATCGCTTTCAAAAAGCATTGGATGAAATCGCTTAAACATAAGCCCATCCTTTTATGGACTGGCATTTCGCTGGTCCATAGACTTCCCATGTCGCTGAAAATGGGAACTGATTGTCTGCCTTTTATGCCAAATTTTCACTAAAATCGGGCACTAGAGCGATTCTGTAAATGCAGGCCAAAATCAGCATCGCAACCCAAGCTTCTATTGGATTTTATGTTACACATTCCTGATCTAACCTCTGTTGTTTCCTGAGGAGAACATTAGAAGCAAACCCTGTTGAGATTAGACTTGTTTCGGAGCCATTATGAGAGAAGGTAACTTAGAAGCCCCTACCCGCCATGCAATAGATTGGCAAAACCCAGAATATTATCAAGAAGATTCGCTCATGATCGAATTAGAGCGAGTTTTTGACCTCTGTCATGGCTGCCGCCGCTGTGTCAGTTTGTGTGACTCTTTTCCAACTCTATTTGACCTTGTCGATGAGTCAAACACCATGGAAGTGGATGGCGTTGACAAGCAAGACTACTGGAAAGTCGTAGACCAGTGCTACCTCTGTGATCTCTGCTATATGACAAAATGTCCTTATACGCCACCACATGAATGGAATATTGATTTTCCACACCTAATGCTGCGCGGCAAAGCAGTAAAATACCAGCAAGGCAAAACCAAGACACGTGATAAAATTTTAACGAACACCGATGCTGTCGGTAAATTAGCCAGCATACCCGTTGTCTCAACTGCGGTAAATGCAGCCAATAAGAATGGTCTTGTCAGAAGTGCTTTAGAGAGCGTGCTAGGCGTACATAAAGATGCCAATATACCTAGCTACCACAGCAAAACTCTGCGCAATAGCGCTAAACTAAACATAAACGCTGAGAGCGCTCAAAAAACCGACGACACCTCTGGTAAAGTCGCGATTTTTGCGACCTGCTATGGTAATCGCAATGAGCCAGAGCTAGGCATGGATCTAATCAAGGTCTTAGAACATAACAATATACCTGTTTCCCTTGTCAACAAAGAGCAATGCTGTGGGATGCCCAAACTAGAGCTTGGTGACTTCGAAGCGGTGAAAAAAGCCAAAGAAGTAAATATCCCGGAGTTAGTAAAATGCATAGATGCAGGCTGGGATATTATTGCCCCCGTACCTTCTTGCGTGCTAATGTTTAAACAAGAATTACCGCTAATGTTCCCAGATGATGTGGATGTAAAAAAAGTTCAGTCCGCTATCTACGATCCATTTGAGTACTTAATGCTCCGCCATAAAGCAGGCCTGCTAAACACTGACTTTAAAGACCCCTTAGGAAATGTGGTTTTACATTCCTCCTGTCACCAGCGCGTGCAAAACATGGGGCCAAAAACCAAAGAAGCCTTATCGCTAATACCCGACACTACGATAACCGCTGTTGAGCGCTGCTCTGGGCATGATGGCACTTATGGCGTTAAAAAAGAAACCTACGACAAGGCCGTTAAGATTTGCCGCCCTGTTGTCTCGCGTACTCAAAAAGCAGAAGCCGACTACTATGGCAGTGACTGCCCAATGGCTGGAAATCATATAGAACATGTCATGAAAAACGATGACATGAAGAATATTCATCCCATTTCTATGCTCTGCAAAGCATATGGAATTTAACTGATTACATTTACTGAGCGGATCTACCGCCAGACAACAAGGAACAAACCATGACTTTTACCCGTGAAGACTTATATTCACTAGAGCAGTATTCAGAGATTAGAGCTGAATTTAAGGCCAAAGTATTAGCCCATAAAACCAATCGCAAAGTGCACTTAGGACCCAATGCAACACTGTATTTTGAAGACGCTTTAACATTGCAATATCAAATTCAAGAAATGTTGCGAATTGAGAAGGTTTTTGATGCCGAAGGCATACAAGATGAGCTAGATGCTTATAACCCTCTGATTCCAAATGGCAGTAACTGGAAAGCCACATTTATGATTGAATACGGTGATGTTGAAGAGCGTCGCCAAGCGCTAAGTCAGCTGATCGGTATCGAAGATAAAATTTGGGTACAAATCGGTGCACACGACAAAGTCTATTCTATCGCTAACGAAGATCTCCCGAGATCTACAGAAGAAAAAACCTCCGCGGTTCATTTCATGCGCTTTGAGCTTACAGCTGAAATGGTTAATGATGCAAAATCTGGCGCTAAACTGCGTATGGGTTCTGATCACCCAAATTACCCACACACAGTAGATCCAGTGACAGATAATAATGCCGCATCTTTAGTTAAAGACCTGACATAGATGCCTGTAAAATAAGTCACTGATCCAACTTAGATAACACATAAATGACACTCAATGAACTCAGATACATGATTGCCGTGGCAGATGAGCGACACTTTGGTCGGGCAGCAAACCGCTGCTTTGTCAGCCAGCCCACGCTCAGCGTTGCCATCAAAAAGCTAGAAGACGAACTGGGATTTTCATTATTTGAAAGAACCAAGAACAAGGCGTTACTCACCGAAAAAGCAGAACCTGTCATCAATGAAGCCAGACAGATTTTGGCTGGGGTTGATCGTATTAAGAACATATCTATGTCTGCAAGAGATGCTCTCTCCACCAACTTAAGGCTGGGCTTAATATACACGATTGGCCCCTACCTTTTACCAGATCTCATTCCGCAAGCCAAAGATATGGCGCCCAAAATGCCATTAATAGTTGAGGAAACATTTACTGCCACGCTCAGAAACTCCCTAAAGACTGGCAATATCGACGCGATTGTAGTTGCCTTGCCTTTCTCTGAGCCAGGTGTTGCGACACTACCACTTTATGAGGAAGACTTTGTCGCTTTAATGCCTAAAGATCATATCCTAGCAAAAAAAGCTAGCGTTACTGGCAAAGATCTTGCCGAACATAGTGTGCTACTACTAGGGGAAGGTCACTGTTTTCGGGATCAAGTATTAGAAGCTTGCCCAGAACTAATTAGCAATTATCATAGTGACATGCAAAAATGCTTAATTGGCAGCTCACTAGAGACTATCCGTCATATGGTTATGAGTGGTGTTGGCATAACTGTGCTACCACGAGTTTCTGCCAACATCTCCACTATTACAGAAGATGCCTTAGTAACACGCCCATTAGCCAGCCCTAAAGCCAAACGTACAGTGGTTTTGGCTTGGCGCAGTGGCTTTCCTCGTCTACCAGCCCTATCTCTGCTCGCTAAAGCCATTCTCACCACAAATATGCTACTTTTACCGGGAATGAAACCACTACTCAAGCCCGATGAAATCAATCTTTAAAAAAGCCACTCTATTTTGCCCTGAAATCATCATGGCAAGACTTGCAACTCTGCGCCACCTGTAACACAGCCTCGCTAACCGACTCATTCAGCTCCTGAGACTCACTGGCTTTGACTAATGCTGATGTCGCTTGCAGCAATTTGTCATGGGCAGCATTATATTTTTCTTGCTCATCCCATATACCCTCCACAGCATTACTTGGAATATCGTAACCCTGCTTGCTATGCACCTCAAAAGCATTGTTAGACATTCTAGACAATTGCTGCAATTGCTGAGCTGTCGCTTTAAAGATATCGGGCTGGTAAAGTGTTTTTTGTGTCGTCATATCTTTTAGCTGATTCAGGTGTACTTGCATCATAAAAAACACCGACTGCCGATACAAAACCGAGGTATCATCAGCCCCCATTCCCTGAACCTGAGTATTTTCAGAAAGCTTTTGTGCTCTTGTAGTGGACATTAACAACACCATCGCTACAGCAAAAGCGAATATCTTTTTTTGCTTCATTTCCAAATATGATCCTATACAATTAAATGGTTATAGAAACGAGAGTCGAAACTGCCTCTTCGTTGCAGTTGCTTGATAGGGAAAGTTGCCAATAGCTTTTCTATACCTGACATTTATTTCCGAAGTAGATTATTCTGATCTATCATAAATTCCGAGTTAATCAATGTAGCTGCCGCTCCAATCACTCTAGCTCTATGACCTATTCTACCTGCTTCGATTTCAGGAATATTAATACCTTGCCTATCTATTATATTTAATTGCTCTTGCACACCTGAAACAATTCTATTTTTAACATCCAAGGGCACCGCCCCATCAATTATAGCTGCTTCAAAATCCAAAACAGAAGCCGAGGAAACAATTGCATAGGCTAAACTCTCACTAACCTCATCAATCCAATCTGTTAGTTGCGGCTCATATTGCTCCCAATTTACATTTTGCGAATATATACCTAAGGGATCCCTATCCTCAACAGCAATTTTACGCTCAAGTACAACTAAAGAAGCATAGTCGATAAGTCTATCGCCATTAGCACTCTTTTTAGGAACTCTCATTGGGCCAAAGCTACCAGCGTTTCCTTGCCTACCAGAAAATACGCTTCCATTTAAAACCACCCCACCGCCAATAAAAGAGCCTATGAAAAAATAAATCCAATCTTGCTTTTCAATGTGAGATCCAAACACTTGCTCTGCTCGGCAAGCTGCCGTTCCGTCATTTTCAACTATTACCTGCCATGGCACGAATTGACTAATTTCATTTATAATATCAAAATCTTTCCATGCTTCCATAGTGGTTTTGGACTTATTAAACTCCTCGGTCCAACCCCACAACTCAAAAGGCATTGCCACTGCCATACCTGATATAGAGTCTTCAGTTTTATTTGCCGCTTCTAATACCCCACTTAGCTCTGATTGTAGAAAATTCAACGCGATTTTTGGTGATGGCCATGGCTCTACTTTTCGCTTAATTGAAATAACTTCACCCAAAAAGTTAATGACAGCCAATTCAAAAGCTCTGCGACCAATGTTGAATGAGAGATAATAATGTGCACTAGGGTTAATTTCAAATGGCTTAGACGGCTGTCCAATCTGCCCACGAATTGGCGCGCCTGCAATCAACAGCCCATCGCTTTCTAAAGATCTAAAAATGACAGATATTGCGTTTGCCGAAAGACCCGTAGCACGACTAGCTTCCGCTTTAGTCAAAAGTTTATGCTCTCTAATAAGCTGTAAAACCAACCTCTCATTATAATTACGAACCGCAACTTGATTAGTCCCTTTTTGTAGATTTGTCTGTAACAATAATTCTTTATTTCTCTTACCCACTAATATAAATCTCTAAAAATTAAGTTTTCACCTTTAGGCATAACTAAAAGACCTCTCTAGACATTTGACACCAAAGTCTAGTACCTATTAATACGCTACTTAAAGTATAGTCAAATAAATGCCATAAGTCTTACCACCTTATGCAATCCTTCTAATTAAGCAATCTTATTTCATGCTTGAATCACACCGATACTTAATTGCGAATGAATTAATAATTCATCCTATTAAAATACACTTATTGGCCCACTATAAGAGAAAATTTATATTTTTTAACAAAAATTATTAATTAATTTACACCATAATTGCATATTAATTATTTATTTTCAAACCTATCAGTTTGACAGATTTATCGAGAAGTGTGAGAATCATTCATGCCTTGATTTGTATCAAGACAATATAGCTTCATTAGAAAAATTAGGAGGTTTTATGAAAAAGACATTAGTTACAAGTGCGTTAAGCGCTATTGTATTGTGTGGTTCAAGTATCACTCAAGCAGAAACAGGGGCATGCTTAATCACTAAAACAGATACAAACCCTTTCTTTGTCAAAATGAAAGAAGGCGCCAATGCTAAAGCCAAAGAGCTAGGCGTATCTTTAAAGTCCTATGCTGGCAAAATAGATGGCGACTCTGAAAGCCAAGTCGCAGCTATTGAGACCTGTATTGCAGATGGTGCGAAAGGAATTTTAATTACCGCATCGGATACTAAGGGCATAGTCCCAGCAGTGCAACAAGCAAGAGACGCGGGCTTGCTAGTGATAGCATTAGACACTCCACTAGAGCCAATAGATGCCGCCGACGCAACATTTGCTACCGATAATTTCCTAGCTGGTGAGTTAATAGGCAAATGGGCCGCAGCAAGCTTAGGAGGTGCTGCTAAACATGCCAAAATTGCCATGCTTGATCTTGCCGTCAGCCAACCCTCTGTTGGTGTTCTACGTGATCAAGGATTCCTTCAAGGATTCGGAATAGATCTTGGAGACCCTAATAAGTGGGGGGATGAAACGGACTCTCGCATTATTGGCCATGATGTTACCGCTGGCAACGAAGAAGGTGGCCGCAAGGCAATGGAGAACCTACTGGTCAGAGATCCTGCTATCAATGTTGTCTACACAATTAACGAACCTGCTGCTGCTGGCGCTTATGAAGCACTTAAAGCTGTTGATCGTCAAGATGATGTGTTAATTGTATCAGTAGATGGCGGTTGTCCTGGAGTTCAAAACATCCAAGACGGTATTATTGGAGCAACCTCTCAACAATATCCTTTATTAATGGCATCTAAAGGAATTGAAGCCATTGCTGCGTGGGCAAAAGATGGTACAAAACCAGAGCCCACCGAAGGCAAGAACTTCTTTGACACTGGCGTTTCGTTGATCACCGACAAGCCAGCTGAAGGGGTAGATTCAATAGATACTAAACAAGGCCTAGATCTTTGTTGGGGGTAAACTCAACATCCATTCAGAGGCAGTGATGATAAGCTGCCTCTGAATATTATTTAAAA
>CAKMZF010000006.1:33493-41252 GCA_929200405.1 uncultured Gammaproteobacteria bacterium
ACTATTTCAAATATAAAAAGACTGTATGAACGAAGAAAACTTAAATAAACCACAAGCATTTGAGGCAGTCTTATCCGAAAGCGATACATCTACTGTGCAATTTACAAAAAAAACATCTTTTCTATATAGCATACAAAAACTGTTGCACTCAAACCCTGCACTGGTTCCATTACTCGTATTATTGGCCTCATTAGTCATTTTTGGAGCCATATTAGGTAATAAATTCTTCTCACCATTCACTTTAACTTTAATCCTGCAACAAGTCGCAATTGTCGGTTTTGTCGGAGCAGCTCAAACATTGGTTATCATCACTGCTGGCATTGATCTTTCAGTAGGCGCAATAATGGTTCTCTCCTCAGTATTTATGGGTCAAATCACTTTTCGATATGGCCTCCCTGCTGAATTCGCTGTACTTTGTGGATTTATCATTGGCGGACTTTGCGGGTTTATTAATGGCTTTTTAGTGGCTGTAATTCGCCTCCCCCCTTTTATTGTCACCTTAGGTATGTGGCAGATAGTGTTAGCTACTAATTTTCTCTACTCTGCAAATGAAACAATTAGAAGCCAAGATATAGAGCAACATGCCGCACTGCTTCAATTTTTTGGAGAAAAAATCAAGATAGGAGGTGCCGTACTCACTTATGGCGTTATTGCGATGGTTGCCGTGGTACTTATTTTGCATTACATATTAACCTCAACAGCATGGGGTCGGCATGTCTATGCCATTGGTGATGACCCAGATGCAGCTGAGTTAGCAGGCGTTAAAGTCAAAAAAACACTGATCTCAGTTTATGTTATTACCGGTTTACTATGCTCATTAGCAGGATGGGCATTAATTGGCCGTATCGGCTCGATCTCTCCTACAGCAGGACAGTTCGCCAATATTGAATCTATTACCGCTGTAGTGATTGGAGGCATATCACTCTTTGGTGGCAGAGGCTCTATACTCGGCATGCTCTTTGGCGCACTCATTGTCGGTGTATTCTCATTAGGATTGCGATTGATTGGCACTGACCCACAGTGGACTTATTTACTAATTGGGTTATTAATCATAGTTGCTGTTGCAATAGATCAATGGATAAGGAAGGTAGCCTCATGAATTCTGTAAGGCCAATATTAAGCGCAAAAAATATCATCAAACGCTACGGTAACGTCACGGCTCTTAATAATGCTGATTTTGATCTATATCCCGGAGAGATATTAGCCGTTATAGGTGACAATGGCGCGGGAAAATCCAGTTTAATTAAAGCACTTTCTGGAGCCGTTATTCCTGACTCAGGTGAAATTATTTTAGCAGGAAAATCAGTTCAGTTTTCTTCTCCAATTGACGCACGTCTCGCAGGCATTGAGACTGTTTATCAAAACCTAGCATTATCGCCAGCACTTTCTATTGCCGATAATCTTTTCATGGGCAGGGAAATTCGACATAACGGTATTTTAGGTAATATTTTTCGCAAGCTAGATAAACGAAAAATGCAACAAATTGCCAGAGAAAAGCTTTCTGAACTTGGTCTATTGACCATTCAAAACATCAATCAAACTGTAGAAACTCTATCTGGCGGACAGCGCCAAGGAATAGCTGTCGCGAGAGCTGCAACATTTGGCTCAAAAGTCATTATTATGGATGAACCAACCGCAGCTTTAGGCGTTAAAGAATCACGTAAGGTGCTAGATTTAATACGAGATGTCAAAGCCAAGGGCATTCCTATTGTATTAATCTCACACAATATGCCACATGTCTTTGAGGTTGCGGACCGAATTCATATCCATCGCTTAGGTAGCAGACTCTGCGAAATTGATCCTAAGCAACACTCCATGTCTGATGCAGTGGCTTATATGACGGGCGCAAAAGCACCAAACATTGATTAACCGTTGCTGGATTATATTTTCTAAAAATATCAAATCACACCTAATCAAAGCATTGCAGTACATTTAGAGAGAGATAGCCGCACCGAATTACATTGTAGCGAAGACGTCATATAAGCCAACAAACGTAAATCAATCTTTTTCACGATAGACTTTGTGGCAGGCTTTACAAGTCTTAGCTGCACTCATAAAAACGGGCTTAATGGCTTCTAAATCGCCTTTTTTAGACTCCTCAGCTAATGCAACTGTAGCTTCCAAAAAATTAGTTGCCTTTTGGTTAAAACCCTTGGCCTCTAGCCATATATCTGCTTTAGCTTCGGTTTCTAACTTATCACCGCTCTCTGTACCTGTGACGAAACCGTTATTCACGACCAGATTAGCCGCTTGTGACACTGCTTCTGCATGCTCTTGAAACGCCGTGGCATCGTAGTCTGCTTTGCCTTTCATCACCGCACCCATCGCACCAAAATGCGTTCCTATTATGTGAAAAGCACCTTGGCGATAGAATATACCTGAGTCGGCTGCTGACAGATTATGAGCCATCGTCTGAGAACTTACGACAATGCTGATTAAGCCAATCATTACCGCTATTGATTGTTGCCATATTTTTCTCTTCTTCATACTTACTCCCACCTATTTAACAATAATTTATCTATCTAATATATCGCCAAAATGAAGGATTAACAACAATATTGCAATAGTCGCTATTGCCTTCAATATGCCTAAAACAAAAAAGCCAGCAAATGCTGGCTTCTTAAAAAGGCAAATCTCTGAATATTTATTCAGGCAATGAGCCGTCAATACCTTTAACCAACCATGACAATCCATGCAAAGCATCATCATCTAAGCTAACACCAGCAGCAACCACTTCTTCGCCTGCTTTGTTCTGGATTGGCCCAACAAAAACAATACGCTCACCAGCCATCATTTTAGCTTTTGCAGCTTCAGCAGCAGCAATTGCTTCTTCTGAAAGCAAGTCTTTGTTGTAAGAGATGATATCAATCATACCTTCTTTCACACCATCCCAAACATTAGCATTGTCAAACTTACCATCAAGTACAGACTTCACAGCATCGGTATAAAAACCGCCCCATTGGATAACAGCCGACGCTAAGTGTGCTTTTGGCCCATAGGCGGTCATATCCGAATCCCAACCAAATGCCATAACACCATTATCTTGAGCGGCTTTAAGCACTGCTGGGGAATCGGTATTTTGCAATAACACATCGGCACCTTCTGCAATCATCGCTTCTGCTGCTTGCTTTTCTTTAGCTGGATTAAACCAGTCACCAATCCAAACGATCTGCGTGGTGATTGATGGATCAACACTTTGCGCCCCCAAGGTGTAAGCATTGATATTACGAATAACTTCCGGAATAGGAATAGAGGCAACAAAGCCTAATTTTTTACTTTTTGACATATGACCTGCCATCACACCTGCTAAATAGGCACCTTGATAAGTACGTGGCTCATAAGTTCCCATGTTGGGGGCATTTTTAAACCCTGTAGCATGGAAAAATGTGGTTTTTGGCTGGGTACGCGCCACTTTGAAGGTAGGATCCATATAACCAAATGAAGTAGTGAAAATAATGCTATTGCCTTTCACCGAAAGTTCACGGATCACACGCTCTGCCTCAGGACCTTCGGGCACCGACTCTATAACCGTAGTTTTTGCTTCTATGCCATCTGCCTTAAGGTTTTTGATCATCTCTTGGCGGCCATTATCATGGGCAAAAGTCCAACCACCATCTCCAACTGGGCCAACATAAACAAACCCTATATTCACTGAATCTTCTGCTTGTACAGCTCCACCCAAAACAGCTACTGTAGCTAATGCCGCTGCTGTTTTGACTAATTTATATAATCTCATTTTCATTATTTCTCCTTGTTGTATATAAGCTATATAAAATATATAGCGATAGAATTATCGCATATTTATCTTATTTTTTCGCATATTAAATCTACGCATTATCTCCTCATACTATGACACCCCCTAAGAATGATAGGACTGCCCCAAAGAGGCTGGTGCATTTGCTGAGGATCTTTTCGAATTTGCCGAAGTAATACAGAGCACCACCATCGATGCAATGAATGGCATACTATTTAATAAATTAGGGTTTATCGGGTAGTTCTTCGCCTGCATATAAAAACTTAGGCCACTAATAATACCAAAAAATATCGCACCGAGAATCAAGCGGAATGGTTTCCAACTAGAAAACACTACCAATATTAGTGCAATCCAGCCAATGCCTGCGGTCATGTTTTCTACCCAGAATTTCTGTTGAATCAACGCAATATAACCACCGCCCAAACCAGCCATTAGCCCACCAAAGAGAGTCGCCGCATAGCGCGTTTTGCGGACAGAGAACCCAATGGAATGCGCCACTTCGGGTGACTCACCCACTGCTCGAACGATTAAACCTATTCGAGTTTTCGCCAATACATATACCACCACTAAACCAATGATAATAGCGAGATAGCCTGGTAAAGTCTGAGTAAATAGACTGTCACCTAATATAGGAATTTCTTTGAGAATAGGCACGGGATATACAATAGAATCTGGCACAGTTTTGCCCACTAGATCTTTACCAAGATAGCCTGATAGCCCTAAACCAAATATCGTCAATGCCAGCCCTGTTGGCACCTGTCTAGTCAGCAAATGGATAGCTAGAACCGCAAAGATAACTGAAATCAGTGTCCCTGCAATACCACCAGCTAACAAGCCTAGCCAAACACTGCCCGTATCAACTGTGACGGAAAACGCCGTGACCGCCCCAACAATCATCATCCCCTCGACGCCAAGGTTTAGCACTCCTGACTTTTCAACCACTAGCTCGCCCATACTGGCGAAAATCAATGGAATAGCATAGCCTAAACCAATAGCTAGCAAACTAGTCAACGATAGTATTAACTCTGTACTCATCCTTACGCTCCCACTGTTTTCTGCTGATTTTTAGGTTTCCATTTCAGACGAAATTGAATAAACAAATCACAGGCTAATAAAAAGAATAATAAACACCCCTGAAACAACAGCGTAATCGATTTCGGCAGACTGAGGCTAGATTGCGCAGACTCACCGCCCAAGTAAGTGATAGATAATATCAGTGAGGCAATCGCAATACCTATGGGCTGCAATCGCCCAACGAAAGCCACAATAATAGCTGCAAAACCGTAACCTGGCTTCCATGATGCTTGTAATTGTCCATTTGGTCCTATCATCTCCAAACCACCCGCAAGTCCTGCCATGCCGCCACTTATCAGCAAACAAGTCCAAACTAGTTTTTTCTGATTAAATCCCGAGTAGGCTGCTGCGGCCGGCGCTTGACCTGCCACTAACATCTGATAACCCAAGAAGCTACGATTCACCAGTAACCACATCACAGGAATAAAAAGCAATGTGATAAATATACCGACGTGCATTCTAGTGGTTGACCACAACGACCAATTCAGCTCGGAGAACATTGGCAGCATCGCCTTCATTTCAAACAGAGGGGAAATCGGAAACCCGGCGCCATTGGGGTCTTGCAATAACGCCAAATTCTCTTGCGTGCCTGTCATTACCTGCAATAACAACTGAAACGAGATATAAACTAACATCAAACTAGTCAATAACTCATTGGCGTTGAACCAGTTTTTTAACGCTGCAACAATACCAGCCCAAAGCAAACCACCTAAAATACTCATCAGCAAGATAGCCGGGATGAGTAAATATGAGGGCAGTGCCAACCAATACATAGCAGCATAAGTTCCAAATATGCCCCCTAAAACCATCTGCCCTTCAGCTCCGATATTCCAGATATTGGCTCGATAGCCAACTGCCAGACCCAAGGCAATTAAACATAGTGGCGACGCTTTCAACAATAATTCTCCAACACCATACATTGAAGAGACTGGCTCTATAAAGAAAACATAAAATGCGCCCTTCACTTCTAAGCCAAGATAACTAAAAAATAGCACCCCACAAAGCACTGTCAATGCCACTGCCAGCAACGGCGACAACCATTGCATTAAACGAGAAGGTTGATCCCTAGGTTCTAACATAATCATGTTACACTCCCTGCGCTTGCGCTGCTGTATTATCATTTGTCGCTAATGTAGCCGGACCGTCTGGCCACATCCCTGCCATCCATAGCCCTATCTCGCTAACAGTAGTATCTGTAGCCGCTGTTGCGGGAGACAGTTGACCTTCTGATATCACATAAAGCGTGTCGCAAATCTCAAATAGCTCTTCAATTTCTTCTGATATAACCAACACTGCCGCGCCTGTGCTTGCCAAATCAATTAACTCCTGTCGAATAAAGCTAGCAGCACCGACATCCACACCCCAAGTCGGTTGAGAAACCAACACCACTTTAGGCGATAGCGCCAATTCACGACCCACGATAAATTTCTGTAAATTACCTCCTGATAAACTCTTGGCAATCGCATCTCTGCCGCCACAGCGAACATCATTATCCTCAATGCAACTATCTGTAAACTCTTGTAGTTTTTTAGGTTTTATCCATTTGATAGCGCCGCCCGTTAGCATATTTTTAGAATATCCCGTTAACAGAGCGTTATACTTCAAATCTAATACAGGTACCGCACCACGACCCAGTCGCTCTTCTGGCACAAACACCAGACCTAACTCGCGACGCTGGGCACAGTTTTTACCATCAACTGGCGTGTCCATAATAACAACATTGTTTGCCTGACTACTGCCAGTTAGCTCTCCGGAAATATACTTCACCAATTCATTCTGACCATTTCCAGACACCCCCGCAATGCCAACAATCTCACCACCATGTACTTTCAAATTAATATTGCTAAGTGCGGTTTCAAATTGACTAGCGCTTTTGGTGGTAAGTCCATCAACCGACAGTCTCACCTCTGTGAAGGTTTTTTGTGCTTTTTTGACCTCAGGCAATGCTTGCCCTATCATCATCTGCGCCAAGGAGCTGGCCGTTTCCTGCTGCGGATTGGCATGCCCTGTAACTTTGCCGTGTCGCAACACCATTGCGCTATGACAGAGTGTTTGAATCTCATCTAACTTGTGACTAATATAAAGTATTGCACAGCCCTCACTTGAGAGCTTTCTGAGTGTTTTAAACAGTGTTTGCACCGCCTGTGGCGTCAACACTGAGGTCGGTTCATCCATAATAAGCAGTTTAGGATCTTGTAGCAAACAACGCACTATCTCTACCCGCTGTCGCTCGCCTACAGATAAGGAATGCACCGACTGATATGGATTGATCGGCAGGCCATAACGCTCCGAGACCTCTTCAATTTTATTAGCTAAGACCGATAAGTTAAACTCAGATGCCTCCAATGCCAGCGCCACATTCTCTACTACTGTCAATGTTTCAAAAAGCGCAAAGTGCTGAAACACCATGCCAATGCCCATTTTCCTAGCCGTAGCTGGATTTGGAATACTCACCTGCTTGCCTTGCCAAAAAATGTCACCGACAGTGGGCTGAGACACTCCATAAATCATTTTCATCAGCGTTGACTTACCAGCGCCATTTTCCCCTAAAACAGCATGTATCTCACCAGGTTCTATTACAAGATTAATTTGATCATTGGCCACTACACTTGGGTAGACTTTACTAATATTCTTAAGTTGCAATAGTGGTTTTTTAATTATATTTATCAACTGAAGCCTCTTTATTGTAATTTAATTTTCATTGTAATTTAATTTTTTCCGAACTTTCACCTCAGTTCGGCTCTCGTTCTCTTCCTCTGCCTGTAGAATATAATACTTTTTTATCAAATTGTCTTATTACACATAATAAATGAATGAAATTTACCACAAAAAGTGACTTTTTTGACATTATCAGTGCATTGCAGCACCCTTGTTTTTAAAAATTTTACCGCAACCATAGTAGCTATAGTAACAATATAATGAATTCACATC